>CAYQMZ010000046.1:0-11942 GCA_964418725.1 uncultured Pirellulaceae bacterium | reverse complement strand
GGATGCAGGTGTAGCCGCCGAATCCCCAAAGCATGGGTGAGATCTTTGCTCGAACCAACAGGAGCTTGGGACACTTCTTCAACCCCATTCGTTTCGCCACTCGCTCGGTACGACGCTGCCAAATTCGGGATGCATAGGCCTCGCGTCGCACCCCGCGAGAGAATCGCAAGGCAGCGTGCACTTGGGTCGCCATGCAGACCAGCGCACCGATCAACCACACCGGAAACAGCACTGTCTTTGCGAATCCATCGGCGTGTCGGCTGACAATTCGAGCGTTGCTCAGCCCGACCTTGATCAACGCCGCCTCAGGAGCAACTCGAGTTACAGCAATATTGTCTGCGGCAGGCAGCACCGACGGAATCGGCAAAAGATGATTCGATAGCGAAGCCCGCACCATCGCGTGCAAGACTTCTCGCGAGTTACTGATGGTCTTGTTGACGACTTGAAACTGTTGCTCAGATTGGTGCTGCAGCCGATTTACTAGCCAAGCTCGCGTTGGCTCAAGATTGATAGGCAACATCGGTGGCGCTACAAGTCGAAGCAGCACTAGCAGCCAAAGTAGATGTTTCAGCGCCGGTCGATTTAGGAAACGAAACCGCCTGAGTGCATAGCAGAGAACAACAGCTAGAACTGTCGCCCAGAGGCCGTTGCACAACAGAAAGTAGCAAAACGTGGCCACTCGGTTTCCCTTTTGACAGCACTAAGTGCAATTCAGAGTAATGTGATTTCAATCAAGTCGGATCAATGCCAGCAACTCTCAACACGGTGCAGCAAGTTCGCAAAGCTCTCTCCGCGTCCGCTTTAGCCGCCCTTGGCTACCTCTCACTTCGGCTTCGACATTCGCTGGCAACAGCCAGGAGCCGCGCCAGCAAAAGCGGTCTCAGCGTAGCCTAGTTATTCTCTTGCTGGGACCATTTATTTCTACGAAAGGGGGGGTTTGTCAAGCAAATCTGAAACGACGTCTTTAGATACGGGCAAAACACCGCAAAAACTCGCCATCGCACATGTAAAGATAGGTAAAGCACGCCCCTTTTGACGCTTTTGCCGCTTTTCTTGGAAATACGACTCCGTCAGGTCGATTCTTTTGTACTAATCCCGCACATGGTACGGACTAAGCGAGTCTTGCTGATGAATACGAAACTAATGGTACTGATGACAGTCGCGATTGCACTGGTTCTGCCCGGCGTCGCACACTCACAGGTCCAATGGGCTGGCGGCACAGGCTACGCGCAACCGTCCCCCGGCCAAGCCTATCCGCCAAACGCTCAGGGCTACATGCCCGTGACAGGCAGCGGTGCCTACTCCCAACCTGCGACCGCATACATGGGACAGCCGATGATGCCTTACGGCATGGCGAACCAGCCAGGGATTGCCCCTGCTAGTTACTGTGCTGACGGTTCGTGTGAATCGCCGTGCGTTGGTGCTTGCGGCGGATCGTGCGGAGGCGGTTGTGGGCTGCTAAGCGGTGGCGGCGGTGGTCCTTTAAAAGGCCTTCTTGGCGGAAGTCTCCTTGGCGGAGGCATGCTTGGTGGTATGGGATCTGGAATGGGTGGCGGCGGCTGGTTTGACGCCGAGTACTTGCTGTGGTGGAGCAAGGAACGATATGTTCCAGCGCTCGTAACGCAGAGTCCGGCGGGTACACCTTTGAACGCAGCCGGTCAACTTGGTCAGTCCTCGACACAAGTCGTCTTCGGTGACTCACTGATCGGCGGCGGACCATACTCTGGCGTACGAGTTGGCGGAGGAAAGTGGCTGGATCCCAATCGAACATTTGGTGTGGGAGCCCGTGGTTTCTATATCAGCGGTACTGAGGATTTCGATCGCAGCTCGAACGGTGATCCGATCCTGGCTCGACCATTTCTAGATATCGACGTTGCTACTGAAAGTTCACTGCTCGTTGCCTTCCCGGGCTTGAGCACCGGCAACGTGAATGTCGAGGCAACGAACACGGCTTACGCTTACGATGTCTACCTTCGCAAACTGATGCTTTCGGGCTATTGCAATCGCTTAGACTTCATCGGCGGTTACCAACACTCGGGGGTCCAAGACGAAGTTGACATCACGAATACTGCAGTCAACCAAGATATCAACCGTGCAGCTATTGGAACTGAAGTGCGGACCGAAGACTCGTTCGAAGTCGACAATCAGTTCCACGGTGGATTCATTGGATTGATGGGTACTTCGGAAGATGGCCCACTTAGCTGGAACCTGCTTGCGAAAGTCGCCTTCGGAAATATGAACCAAGAGGGCAGCATTTCCGGACGTACAACCTCGACTGTTCCTGGAGTTGGCGGGGGATCCGCTTCCAGTGACGTTGGTCTGCTTGCACAAGCAACGAACATCGGGACTTTCGATCAGGACGAGTTCGCACTGATTCCTGAAATCAACGTGAACATGGCTTACAACGTCAGTAACAATCTCCGTCTGACGGTGGGCTACACCTTCATCTACTGGTCGGAAATTGCTCTCGCCGGTGACATGATCGATACGGCAGTTAGCGTATCCGGAAACAATCGTCCTTCAGCACAACTGCAAAGCGACGGATTCTGGTACAGCGGTATCAATTTCGGCGGAAGCTTGAGATTCTAAAGCGAGAGCATCTCGCTTTAGACGTAGTGTCTCGTAAAATCATCGCCAATCATTCAACCGCGAATTCGTTATTCGCGGTTGAGTTGTTTGGTGCTGATGATTGTGCTCCGAATGCTGTGGCCAGATGTGCTCCAAGCCATGAGCGTGATTGTGCTCGGGTACGCCAAGATGCTTCATCAAGAATGGATCGTTGTAAGCGAGTGCTGCCACGCCCAAAAGGACACCGTAGGTGAACACGTTGGGAAACCACCGTTTACTGAACATTTTGAACGCAGTGCCGAAAGAATTCTTCAGTCGGAATCGACCGCGGTATACTTCGATCGCCCAAAGTTCGTCCAGCATCAGATGAACTACGTAACCCAGAACTACCGCGCCCACTTTGAAGTACTTGGGCGGCGCATCGGGGCATGAGCAGACGAGCAGAGTGATCAATCCTGCGATCACCGCCGCAGGTAAACTGTGAAACATGCCGCGATGAACAGTGTAACGTCGCAGCAATTCTCCCACACCGAATCGCACAATGATGTAGACGCAACCGGCAGCCAATGCCATTTGCTCGTGCGACAACTGAAACTCTGCAAAGCGATGCAACATCAGCATCGGCATCAACGCAGCGGTGAACGTCATTACTTCGCGTTGTGCGTGACCTGAATCGCTGTCCATATCTGGCAGCATTCCAGCCAAGCCGCACAGTGCACCAGAGATGATGCAGGTCGCGGGTGGAAGTCCCCACTCAAGGTAACCGGCGGCGCCATAAACGATGCCAATGGCTGTGCTAGTTCCGATGTGTGTCTTAAAGTCAGCCATGTGTGCTCTGTCGCCAGTAACTGGCGCGTGCGGGCAATCCCATACGCGAGAGTGCTATCTATGCGTTTCGAGACTTCTCAACAATAGCGATCGCCGTGCTGGAAGACGACGGCATCGAAACGACTGCAGCGATATCACTCTGAGCCGAACGTAGAACGAAAATTCAGCATCAACCTTGCTTTTGCTGCTTGAATCGACGCATGCATGAAAACGGAACGTCGCTTGCGTAGGCCTTAGAGACGGGGTTTTTGAACTTGCGCCACCTCGTTACGATGCCGACGAATCGGTTTTCGAAAACCAATGCAATCGTTTGGGCGTACGAACGAATAGAGTGGTGGCTGATAGCTCATTCGCGAGTGAAATATGCAAGGATACGATCTACTAATGCTGGGCGTCATGCTCATCGCGGTCATCAGAGGCTACAGCAAGGGATTGGCGTGGCAGATTTCCTCCATTGCGTCGATCTTCGTCAGCTACTTTGTTGCTTACCGATTCAAGGACGTGGTGGCACCACTGATTGAGATGCCGGATCCGTGGCGAGGTGCTGTCGCCATGATGAGTCTGTTCGTCGCCTCGTCGTTGGTCATCTGGCTGCTCTTTCAATCCGTCCGCGGCGGTATAGAAAAAGCGAAGCTCAAGGATTTCGATCAACAATTGGGCGCGATATTCGGTGGAGTGAAAGGTGCTTTTTGGTGCACTGCTTTAACGGTACTTGCGCTCACGTTCCTAGGCCAAGCAACGTCACAGCACATCGTGAATTCGACGTCAGGTGGATACATCGCGCGGTTGTTAACGAATTCGAAAAAGTTGATGCCGCCGGATGTTCGGCAGGTCATTCAGCCCTACATCGAGCACGCGGAAAACAAACTAAAGGATCGTGTCCCGAATGATCCCCTGGGACAGCCCTTTGGAACATCGCCCGATGGATCAGCAATCGAGATCCCGGTTCCCGTCGTTCCAGGTACGGGCACAACCAATCCAGGTAACGGTTCGGACGTCCCGTACTGGCACCAAACGAATCGGACATCTGAGAGTACAGTTAACGAGCCCAACGATCCGTTGCTGCGATTTTCGGACAGCGATACGAACGATTGGCGTTAACTCAGCGATTGACAGTCTTCATCCGTTCACGGGTCCGCCTACCGTAACAGCACGACCGCGAACAAGACTAGGCAGACGATCACCGAGACGACCAGGAAGATCCACAAGCCAATCGGCGTGCGAGGCGGCGAAGTGCTCCGTGACTTCCGAGCCTTCAGCAACGACTCTTGTTCTGCTATCGGCAACTCTTGTTCGAAGTCATCCGCGGGCGATACTTCCGTGAGCGCCGGAACATCAACAACATCGGACACGAATCCCGATATCGAAGAAGTCGTGGGATGCCCTTTGGCCATCAACCATCTCACAAGACGCTGTACAACTTTCCCACAGGACTCGAATCGCTGGTCGGGGTCTTTCTCCAACATGGTCATGCAAACGTCCGCCAGTGCATGTGGGCAGTCCTCTCTCTCCGCGCGTACGTCAGTTGGGCGTTCCGTTTGATGCTTCAAAATCCGCTCAGCGATCGTCCCCTCGGTAAACGGCGCACGACCGGTCAGCAAATAGAAGAAAGTGCAGCCCAAGCTGTATATGTCGGCGCGATGATCCACGGAATGCGCATTACGGGCTTGTTCCGGAGACAGATAGTCGGCGGTTCCCATCATGCTCTCGGAGTTGTTCGACGTTAGCGAAGCATTGGCTTCCTCGTCTTCCAAACGGGCGAGGCCCAGGTCCAAAACCTTCAACAAGCCGTTGTCGTTGACAACCAAATTCGCTGGCTTAATATCGCGATGGACCAATCCACGTTCATGAGCGTGCTGCAACCCAGCGGCCGCCTGGGCAACGTAGTTCGCAGCCGTCTCCAGTGGCAATGGCCCTTGCTCTTCAACGATTGCTTTCAGGTCTTTGCCGGATACGTACTCCATCACGATGTAATGGGTCTTACCCTGGGTATCGATGTCAAAGACCCGGACCACATTGGGGTGAGAGAGCTTTGATGTTGCCAACGCCTCGCGTTCAAAGCGATTCACGAATGTCGGATCGCTCTCTTTCGATGTAGGCAAGACCTTGATCGCCACCATTCGGTCCATCAGGCCGTGCCGCGCTAGAAATACGCTGCTCATGCCACCGGTGCCCAAGTGCCCGAGCAAGCGGTACTGTCCCAAAAAGAATCCGCGACTCTTGCCCTGCAGCAAGTTCTTCTTCTGCCACTCGGTGACCAGACCGCGAGCCTCCAGGTAGTCAGCGATACCACGTGCACCGTCACTCGATTCATGGTCCGAGGGACATTCCGACAACGCGTCCAGCAACTCGGCCTTATCAACCAGTTGGCTACGCTGTACGACGCGAACGAATTCCTCTACAGTCAGATCAGACATGGGGCGGCTGGACGAACTAGTCAGTTGGGTTCACCACCATTATTGGCAGAGCAGCAAATCATGCGCGATCGCGACGTAATTCTCTACACCCGGCAGAATTGTTGTTTATGTGATGAAGCCAAACAGGTGCTTGAGATGTACGGCCTGCAGCCAAAGCTGATCGACATCGACGAACACGAAGACAAATTGGCAAAGTACAACGAATGCGTGCCGGTCGTCGAAATCGACGGCAAAGTCTACTTTCGTGGCAAAGTAAACGAAATCCTGCTGCGTAGGATTCTACACGGATGATAACAACGAGTTCGCCGTGCTTGGGTTTGTTTGCCAAATTCTGGCAAACGGGTAAGGTCAAAACGCGACTGGGGCAAACGATTGGCGACGAACGAGCCGCCACAATTTACCGATCGTTCCTGGAAACTTTGATTGCTCGATTTCAGCCAACTGCTTCCGAAGAGACAACTGCTTCGCTTCCCGATGGAGTGATCGTCTACTCCCCCGAAAACAGAGAGAGTGATTTTCGTACTCTCATTGCAGATATCTGCGGTGGTCCAGCCTGGCAACTGAGACCGCAAGGCGATGGCGATCTTGGACGACGGCTGCAACGGTTCTTTGCCGCAAGCTTCCAAGAGCATACTGAGGTTGTCGTGATTGGTACGGACAGCCCGACACTTCCAAGGTCGTACTTGCACCAGGCATTCAGCTTGCTGCAGTCGCACGACGCCGTGATCGGCCCGTGCGATGATGGCGGTTACTACTTGATTGGCTTGAGTAAACGATTCGGCGAACACAACGCAGAAGTAGTCTTCGACGATGTCGACTGGAGCACCGAGCACGTTTGCGGGCAAACGATTCGCAATCTACAGAACTGCAAAGCAAAACTCGCTGCATTGCCCAGTTGGTATGACGTTGACACCATTGATGAACTGCAACGGCTGAAACGCGAGTTACAGAGTCACGACGAGGAAGAGGCCGTCGACTCGACGATAGGATCACTTGCGATTGCGAAACTGCGAAGCAGCTTGACCGATAATGCTTGATCGCTTTGCACCACGTCCTAGTCATCAGACAAGACCGACAGCTACTTTGTTGGTCCTGCTTCTGCGGGCAAACCTTGGTGCAACCAAAGCTCCGTGCCACCCTCGACATTCACAACGTTCTCAAATCCAGCCTGAATAAACGCCTGGCATGCGAAGTGACTTCGCATGCCCACCGCACAGATGAGATACAGTGGTTCGGTTGCGTCAGACCGCTCGTCCATGATTGCACGAGGATCCAAGTCATCCAGCGGTCGATTCACGGCTCCCTTCGCACGCCCTTGAAGGAACTCCTCAGGCGAGCGAACGTCAATGATCTCGGCTGATTTCTTGGCGGCTAGTTCGGATGGTTGAATGGTAGCAACCTGCATCGACATCCTCGGCACTTGCTTCAAGCGACTTGACGGCACTCAATTTAGAATCTTGCGAACCCGATCAAATGGGCACGCAATCTAGACAGCTTCCGGGCCTCGTTCGCCAGTTCGAATGCGAACACATTCGTCCATCGGCAACACAAAGATCTTTCCGTCACCAATCTCGCCCTGCTCTCCCGTTCGGCCGCCTCGCATGATTGCCTCAACCGTGGGCTCGACGAACTCTTCGTTGACGGCGATCTGCAACTGTACTTTGCGAGTCAAGTTGACAGAGAACTCCTTGCCCCGATAGAGCTCAGACTTTCCCTTTTGCCGCCCGAAACCCTGACAGTCCATCACCGTAAGACGGAAGACTTCCACTTCGGTTAAAGCAGCTTTGACTTCTTCTAGTTTGCTTGGCTGAATGATGGCAATGATGAGTTTCATGCCCGAATGTTAGCCGTTACCGCAAGATGCTGCCAGCGTGGTTACGCCGCGTTCGTGAAGCTCGCAAACCAGGCGAAACCTAGCGGATGGTCTACATCACATCCGGCGGCGTGAAATCGAAGTTATCGCTCTGTCCGAAGAACTCCAGCGGATTCTCGTAGACAATTTTGCGAATCAGACTGTCGGGATGACCACGACGTCGCATTTCTAGAATAAAGTCGGGAACCGCCGTTGGCTTGGACGGGCCCCAGTCGCCCGCTGAATTCACCATCAAGCGTTCCGGGCCATACATCTCCACCATATCCGCGGCTCGCGCTGGAGTGCACTTGCTAACAGGATAGAGCGTCATTCCCGCCCAGAATCCTGCCTCCAGTACAGGACGGATCGTATGTTCTTCGACATGGTCGACCAGCACTCGGTGGTGATCTAATCGTTGATCGCCGCAAAGCATATCTAAGATCATCCGAGTGCCTTTGAATTTGTCTTCCAAGTGAGGCGTGTGGATTAAGATCTGCTGCTGATACTTGGCGGCAAGTTCCAGGTGCTCCAGGAAAATGATCGATTCGTTCTTTGTGTTCTTATTCAGCCCAATCTCCCCGATCCCCAGTACTCCAGGGATGTCGAGAAATTCAGGGATCATCGCGATCACTTCTCGAGACAGATTGACGTTTTCAGCTTCTTTCGCGTTGATGCAAAGCCACGAGTAATGCTGCACACGATATTGTCCAGCACGACTAGGCTCGAACTGCGTCAGTTGCCGAAAGTAATCTCGAAAGCTCTCTACGCTGCCGCGATCAAAGCCCGCCCAGAACGCCGGTTCGCTCATCCCCACGCAGCCCATTTTGGCCAACGTTTCGTAGTCATCCGTCGTACGAGAGACCATGTGAATATGAGGATCGAAGTAATACATCGCTATGCCTCAGACTGTCTTTGGTGCCGGCTATTGGATTGCAACTGGGCTACCTATATTTCGTTTCGCTTAGACGTCGTACTGCTTCCGCCATTCCAGCTCGTACGGCTGCGAGAACAGAAGCTGAACACGCTCGGCCCTCCCATCCTCTTTCTCCTGCAGTATGCGGAACCCATCTTTGACGAGTTGCATACGCGGGTCGTTCGCGACGCTACCTTCGCCACGTTCGAGACGATCAAGTGACGCAGCGAGTTCGAGAATTTTCTCCCGTATCTCACGATACTCGCGATCTAGAACTTCGGAGGCAGGCATAGGGTCAGCCACGTGAATCTCCCGTCAAGAAGTAACGAGCTTCGCAATCGGACCGACTTCCCGCCGACGGCCCGCGTTGCATGAGGTGGGTGGGTACGATTTCACTTTAGCAACGCGCCCCCCGGTTGCAAACGGGCAGGGCGCGAGTGGCTATGAATGCGGCTCAAATTCGTCGTCTTCGGTACGACGCAGGGACCGCCTAGGCCGTACAGCTCAACAAATGCCACGCCTGTCAGCGAAACAAATGCTCGAACCGCAGCCTACTTACCGCTAAAGCGTCTTTGCGACGGCGTTCGCTTGCGGAAATTCGTCTGACTCTTCGGCACGAATCGACGAGTACTCTCGTTGGCCGCCGGTGCAAAGTCGCTTAGACGTGGATTGCCAGTGCCGTATCGAACGCTACGAGCACGACCTGGAGGGCTCATCAAATCCATCAACTCGTTGACCGACATTTTCTCGATCGTCAGACGATCTGCCTCCGCCAGCATCTTCTGTTGCACGAGAGCCGAGCCACGATTACTGCTGCCTTCACCGACAACAAGGTATCGCGTGTTGACCGTCATTCCACCCACAACCTCGCCTTCGACATTCTCTGCGTCGACTTGGCCTCCGTTTAGCTTGATCAAGTTCTTGATGTAAGCTCGGTCGTCTCGACCGTCTTGATCAACATCCATCTCACCAACCAAAGCAATTCCGATTCGCGAGCCTGGTGACCAGATCGGCGAGTAGATGTGGTCGTTAGCAACAATTGGCTGTGTGTAATCGATGTCCGTGATACGAGCTTCACTGCGATTGTCAGAAAGGACGCGGGTGATTTCGACGCTCGCCTTCTTCTTAGCAGTCCGCACGTTCGTTTCTTCAGCGTCGTAAACGCCGAACGTAGTCTTTGGCTGGACACCATCAGCACGACCAACATTCAAAAGAACGGTCCTCGTTGCGGCAACAACGCCCAGCACCTTGCCGTCGTACTTGTCTGGTGTGTCCTGTTTGATTTCGTTCAACTGTTCCTGCAACGACTTTGCTCGGCTTTGCAATTCGGCTTCACTGCCTTGCGCTGTTGCAACCAACTTGCGAGCCTCAGCCACTTTTGTGTTTTTCTCCGCCTCAGCCGCGTCCCGCTCGGATGCGATCTGATTCAGCTTGTTGTCTTTTTCGTCCAGCCCGTCCTGCCAAGTTTTTCGACGTTCGTTCAACTCTTCGTTGGCGGCTTTCTCAGCAGCCCGAGCCTGAGCGATCATCTTGTTGGCATTCTCGTCTTTCTGCTTCACCTGTGCGTTCAGATCACGAATTTGGTCGTTCGCTTTCTTCAGCTGCGATGCCAAGTCTGCGATTCGCGTGTCTCGTGCTCGTACGATTCCGATGAAGTTTCGACTCTCATCAGGTAGGCCTGACCCAAACACTTCTTTCGCTAGTCGCGTCGCCTCTGTCTCCGCAGCATCGTCGCCCATCGATGGATCCAAACCGATGGCTTGCTTCATACCGTCAGTTGCCTGACTAACCCTTCGCATTTGCGAGTCGCTGTCGGACAACTGCTTTGTCTTCGCGTCCAACTCTCCCTTGGCCGTGGCCCAACTGCTATAGCCCAGGTACGTACCGACCATGAACAAGAGCGTGGTGAGAATAAACACGATCATCGCGATCTGAATTCCCTGGTTATCGCGGCGAGCCATAATCGTGGTTCCTATGTGCGGTTGCTGTGCGAAGTTAGCTTGTCGAGTGTTGGAGAGGACCTTGCGACCCGAAGAGCAACGAGTCAAGCGGATGGAATGTCGTTCTGTGGCAAGGACTTAAGTGCATCGTAATCAGCCACTTTTTAAGTGTCAAACAGGAATAGTTGAGCGGTTTGGCAACAATTACGCCACAAGTCCCACCTAGGAGGAATAGCGACTTCAGCGAACTCTGGAATGCAGGCCTTCTCCAGTTGGTGGCCGGACTTAACGCGTGCCCTAGGCCCCTCGAAGTGCACCCTGCCTCTAGAATGGGATGCCCGGGCTGCGTATGCTTTCCTTCACATGTCCCGCCAACGATTCACGTCCGCGAACTATTGTTGCTTCATTTTTGAACGCTCCGCGCCAGCGTCGTTTCAAGACGAGCAGTTCTTGAAACACCGTTGGCAATCGTTTTCGAACCTTGAGCTCTCAGCATGATTACGGTCGGTCTGGTCGGAGGCATCGCCAGTGGCAAGAGCTTAGTCGCCGAGCACTTCGGCAAACTGGGCGCCCACATTCTTGACGCTGACAAAGCTGGGCATGACGTGCTGCTGACAGAACCAGTGATCGATAAGCTTGTCGAACGGTGGGGACCAAGCATTCTCAACGACGGAAGTATCGACCGCAGTGCGATCGCACGCATCGTCTTCGCCCAACCAAACGACACCCAATCTCCAGGTATGGGGACGGCTACCGGATCTAGCGAGTTAGCCTACCTAGAGTCCGTCACCCATCCTGCCATTGCTGAGCTCTTGAGCCGGCAGATCGAAGAAGTTCGAGAAATCGGAGAATGTCCTGTAATCGTCCTGGACGCGGCCGTGATGTTTAAGGCTGGCTGGGACAAGATCTGCGAACGGGTCATTTTCGTTGACTCACCAGCGGAGCAACGCGAAATCCGTGCCATATCGCGGGGCTGGACGAAGGAGCAGTTTCACTCTCGGGAACGATCACAACTGCCCCTCGAGGAAAAGAAACGGCGTTCGGAGATCGTTATCGACAACTCTGGCTCGATCCAAAAAACTCACAAACAAGTCGAAGAGGTGTGGCATTCGCTGCTCCAAATGGCTTAGAACATAGGTATACGCCTTCCTTCCGGCAGAGGCCTTCAGCGCCTCAACCAGAGAATTCTCTCTCATGAGGAAACCTGACCATGTCCGATTCCAAAGGACAATCGCGCAAGGAGTCGCGTCCTCGTCGCAACGACGAAGACTTCGGGAAGAATATTCAGCTGCCCGACTCCGCGCAAGAACCTTCGTCTAGCGATTCGCAAGAATCAGCTACGCCCGCGAAAGCAAAAGCTTCCAACACAACCGACACGTCCGCTTCAACGACCGACACCGAAGCGAAGAGCAAGAAGCCGGCTC
>CAYQMZ010000045.1:8987-19287 GCA_964418725.1 uncultured Pirellulaceae bacterium | reverse complement strand
GGCAGATGTCATCGCCTGGATGAAATCCAAAAGCAAAGACGGCAAAAAAAAACTTCGCGTGAAGCCAGGTGCCCGACCGGGGAGTATCAGCTTTTACGCTATCGTGATTGGTCGCCTCAGATCGAAAGACGTCGAACTTGGCGAAATGGAAATCGACATCGACTACGTGATCAGTGAGCGAACAGCGATGAACGCAGAACTTATCGGTCAGCGAGTCAAGCTCGTTGGGATCGCAGGACAGTTCTTGGATGCGTTGCTACAGATCAAGCGTGGCGAAACGATCAAGGTCCGAACGGGGGACTTTAACCGGAAGACTAAGCAACTGGGATTCGGCTACAAGTTTCAAGTGCTGGAACGCACGCCCGCTTTCAAGCCGGAAGACTTCGGAATTCCGCCTGCCGAGTTTCGTGGGTTTCACGGAGAACTGTCCGGCACCATCGCCGAAGCCCAAGGTTATGAACTGCTGCTGAATGTGCAGGAGATCAGTTCGAATGACGACAGCAAAGCCAAAGACGCGGACAGCATCCTCGGGAAACGAATTCGCATCGCTGGATTCTACGGTCAGCACAGCGACGCATACTCTGATCTTCACGAAGGTGACAAGATTCGTGTGAGTGTCGCCCATCGCGATTTGACCAGCGATGCCCTGCGTGTGACCGACGTCCTCAAAAAGATGCAGTAGTGTAGTTTGGCTGTAGGCGGAAAAACGTTGTCGGCTCGGAAAGAGAACGCAATGAACGATGCGCTCAAACAATTCGTAATCACTGTTTGGTTGCTATGCGGTACCAGTCTGGTTTTGGCTGAAGATGTACTTGCACCGGCGGCACAAGTGTTCGCTGATCGAAACACCCCGTCGGTACCTGATTTTCAGAAGCATGTTATTCCGTTGCTTGGTCGCCTGGGTTGCAACTCGGCAAAATGCCATGGATCGTTTCAGGGGCAGGGCGACCTTCGTTTGTCGCTGTTTGGGTTCGACTTCAAATCGGACCACAAAGCGCTTCTCGCTCAAGCGACTTCCGACGATGGACGACGGCTGAATCCAGCAGATCCTGAACACAGTCTCGTTGTGTTGAAACCGACCGAGGAAACTGATCACGAAGGTGGAAAGAGGTTTGAGATTGGATCGTGGGAGCATCATCTCCTGCTGCGATGGATCGAATCTGGTGCACGCAACGGTTCCGCGGCAGGGGAGGGGGCCGATGCGACGAACCCGCAGTCACAGGAGGACAACTCGCTAGTTGAACGCCCCGAGGAGACATTCTTCCGAGAAACGATTCAGCCGATTTTTGAAGATCACTGCTATGAATGTCATGGCTTTGATGCTCGCAAGGGTGGGCTCTCGGTCACCACACGCGATGGGTTGCTGTCTGGAGGAAATTCCGGTCCAGCGATCAAGCCGGGCAAGCCGAAAGAGAGTTTGTTGCTCGACGCGGTTTCGTATGCCAATGATGATCTGCAGATGCCGCCTAGCGGAAAGCTCTCAGGCGACAAGATCGCTGCACTCAAGCAGTGGGTAGCGAACGGGGCGGCGTGGCCGGAGGAACCGTTGAATGCACCTGGCGAGACAGATCAGGTGTTGGTCGAGCTTCACTATGAACCGCAAGAAATACTTTTCCAGGGATCTGACCTGCCGAGCGCAGATTCCAGTGCTGATTTTGCTGAGAGGGCAGCTTCGAATCCGAATGAAGCCGGTACTGCAAACGGTCATGAAAGGCGATCCAAGAGAAAACAGCAAATCAAGGTCATCGCGGAATGGGACGATGGCTCGCGCGAGGATGTGACCTGTCTTGCTCGATTTCAAACGAACAATGACGCGGTCGCACGAGTGAGTCGTGACGGGATGGTGACCGCAGTAGGTGAGGGAGATACAAACGTCATCGCATTTTATGACAATGGAGTCGCAGCGATTCCTGTGTTGAACGTGGGGCGTTCGATCGTTCCGTCGAATCGAAAGCGACTTGGTCGGCAGCGACTTGGTCGACAGCCTATCGATCGGTTCGTCAACGCAAGGCTCGACAAGCTTGGCGTGACGCCCTCGGAGACATGCACGGACGCCGAGTTTCTGCGTCGGCTAAGCATCGACATGACAGGCACGCTACCTACGCCTGATGAGGTTGTTTCGTTTCTGAGTGACACGTCCGCAAAGAAACGAACAAAAAAGATCGACGAATTGTTGGAACGCCCTGCCTACGCGGCGTGGTGGACAAACAAACTGTGCGATTTCACGGGCTGCAATCCAAAGTCCATTTCAAGTTTGCTGGAGGTCGCGCGCGAGGACGGCTATGTCAAAGCGTCCGAGTGGTACGACTGGGTCTTCGAACGCGTCGAACGCAACGAGCCCTACGATCGCTTGGTGGCCGGTTTGATGCTTGCCGATTTGTCCGGGACGGGCCGCGTCGACAGGTCTGCTGACGGTGCGATGCCATATTTCTGGACGCGGCAGAGTCTCAAGGAACCCAAAGACACAGCGATGTCGGTGGCCCATGCGTTTCTTGGAATTCAACTTCAGTGTGCCGAGTGCCATAAGCATCCATTCGATCGCTGGACGCAGGCCGACTTCAATGACTTTGCACAGTTCTTCCGTGACGTCCGACGTGGGCGCATGACGGTTGCAGCGTCTGACGGGACTCGTCAGCTAAGGTTACTTCGAAGTCACACGGTGGAACTCACGCCCGGCGACGATCCACGCAAACCGATCATGGACTGGATGCGAAATCCGAAGAATCCTTGGTTCGCGCGAGCTTTTGTGAATCGTGTCTGGGCCGGTTACTTCAGCCGCGGGATCGTGGAGCCGCCTGACCAATTCACGCCAGCGAATCCAGCGAGCCATCCAAAGCTTCTTGACTGGCTTGCCAATGAATTCGTAGAGAGCGGATATGACATGAAGTGGTTGCATCGGCAGATCGCCAACAGCGACGCATATCAGCGCAGTTGGAAACCAAACGGCACGAATCGCACCGACCGCCGAAACTTCAGTCGCTCAATTCCTCGGCGAATTCCTGCCGAAGTCGTTTACGATGCAATGAAGCAGGCCACGGCAGGCACAAGTGAGCAGGACGCAGTACGCGCCAATCTGCGGCGGCGTGCGTCAGGGCACCTGTCGATGAGGATGGCGGGTACGCATGCGATGAAGGTCTTCGGTAAACCGGATCGCTCTATCAATTGCGATTGTGAGCGAGTCAATGAGCCCACTTTGTTGCAAGCAATCTTTACCCAGAACGATCCGCTTGTGCGTATGCGAATTGCCGACAGTGGCTGGATCATAGAGATCGAAGACTTGGAAGCCGAGGGCATGCAGATTGATCACCAAGCGTTGGTCAAACAGACTTGGTTGAGAACAGTCGGTCGGCTGCCCAAGAACGAGGAACGCGAGCGGGCAATGAGCCACTTGGCCGCATCAAAATCTGTCTCGCAGGGAATCGGTGATCTTCTTTGGGCAATGATGAACACGAAAGAGTTCATGTTGAATCACTAGAATTTTGTGTTCGAACGCGAAGTGATAAGGCGACACACGAATGACCATCAATCGACGAAGACTCTTGAAGATCGGTGCCTTGGGGGCCGGCCTCTCACTCACGCAATACCTGCGTCTTCAAGCCGAGCAAACCTCGACAAAAAATCGCTCCGCCATTTTCATTTTTATGGAGGGAGCGCCGTCGCACCAAGACACGTTTGATCTGAAGCCCAAGGCACCGCTTGAGGTGCGCGGTGAATTCAAACCCGTTGCGACGAACGTTGCGGGTATTCAAATCTGCGAGCATCTGCCTCTGCTTGCCGAGCGAGCGGACAAGTATGCAATAATCCGAGGCATCACGCACAACGTCGCCGACCATGGTTTGGCCAAGAAGTACCTGTTAACGGGAAACAAGACGTCGCAAACTGTCAGCTATCCGGAATACGGAAGCGTCGTGAGCCGTCAGTTTCCATCCGCAGAAGATCTGCCGACTTACGTTTCGATTGATGAGTCGTTTGTGGGGCCCGGGTATCTTGGATCTCGCTACAGCCCACTAACGGCGGACAAGCCCAAGCACGGCGTACCTTACTCGGTGCGCGGTGTGACGCTTGATGATGGTTTGACCATCGAAAAGTACAAATCGCAGAAGGCCTTGTTGGATGATCTCGACACTGCGTTCCGCGGTTTCGAGGAATTGGATGATCAGATTCGAGGCATGGATCGCTTTCAAGAGCAAGCGTATGACATCATCAGTGCTCCACGCACAAGGCATGCGTTCGACCTCTCGAAGGAGAAGCCAACGGAGAGCGACCGGTTTGGAAAACACGAGTTCGGACAGTCTCTGTTACTTGCTGCGAGACTGATTGAAGCGGGAGTTCACTTTGTCACCGTGCGTCTACGTCCTGCCGAGTTTGATTTCGATACGCATCAAGATAATTTTTCGCGTCTGCGGCAACTGTTGCCGCCGTTCGACCGAGCTCTTTCCGCTTTGCTGGACCGGTTGGAAGAACGTGGCCTCCTATCGTCAACAGCGGTGATGGCCTCCGGTGAATTCGGACGGACTCCGAAGATCAATAAGACGGGCGGCCGCGACCATTGGGCCCGAGCGATGTGTGCACTGATGTCAGGCGGCAATGTCCGCGGCGGGCAAGTGATTGGTGAGACCGATGCCACCGCTGCCGAGCCGGCGTCGGTTGGTTACTCACCCGACGACCTGGCAGCGTCGTTCTTTGCCAATATTGGCATCTCTCCAGAAACGGAGTTTCAATCGAACGTCGGTCGACCAATAACCTTGGTCCGAGACGGCACGCCGATTCGTGGGCTATTCTAAAGTCTGGTTGAATGCCGTCGGCTACAATAGCCGAATAGGATTCCCCCATTGATTTGGACCGATGTAGGATTTGCCAAATGCGATTGGTCGCCGAAATTCTGTGGACACGCCTCCTTGGACTGGTCGTGTGCGCGCTCATTTGCTTGCCGTGTTGCGGTGTTACGCCGACGCAGCCCAACATCGTCCTAATTCTTGCCGACGATGTGGGGCAGGAGTGCCTGGGTTGCTATGGCGGGGAATCTTACAAGACGACCAATCTTGATCACCTTGCAGCGAACGGGATCCGCTTCAGACACTGTTACAGCATGCCGATGTGTCATCCAACTCGGCTGACGCTTTTGACGGGGAAGTATCCCTACCGCTTCAACGCACCGTGGGGAAGCTTTCCAAAGTCCGCCGAGTCGACCACCTTTGCGAGTTTGTTGAGCGACGCTGGCTACGCAACCGCCGTTGTTGGTAAGTGGCAGCTTGCTCTGTTGCGAGACACACCGAATCACCCGCAGCGACTTGGATTTGGTCACAGTGATGTGTTTGGCTGGCACGAAGGTCCGCGGTACTACGCTCCGATGATCTATCGCAACGGTCAGGTTCGTGAAGATACGTTGGGACATTTTGGTCCCGATCTTTACGTGCGAAGTCTGATTCAATTCATGAAGCGAAATCGTCATGGACCGTTTCTGGCATTTTATTCGATGGCTCTTTGTCATGATGTGACGGACGACTTAGACAAACCAGTTCCACACGGACCGCTTGGTCGCTACGACAGCTATCCCGAGATGATTGCGGAAATGGACACAGCGGTCGGGCGCATCGTCGGGGCTCTCGAAGCGCTTGGCCTGAGAGAAAGAACGCTCATCCTTTTCGTTGGCGATAATGGGACGCCGAGCAAGATGATCACTAGGGCGAATGGTGACCAATTGGTTCGTGAACCGATCGTCTCAACTCAGAATGGTCGCCAAGTGGCAGGCGGTAAGGGCTCGCTACTCGATACGGGAACGCGCGTGCCGTTGATCGCCAACTGGCCTGGGACTTGCGTTTCAGGAGCGGTGGTTGATGACTTGGTCGACATGAGCGACTTTTGGCCGACCGTCTTGGAATTGGCCAACATCTCGATGCCGCAAGCGTACCGTACTGACGGCCAGAGCTTTGCCGCTCGACTTACGAAAGGCGAGCCTTCGATACGCGAGTGGGCCTATTCTGAAGGGAAGGGCAGGAAGAAGTTTTTCGTGCGGACGTCGGATTGGAAACTGTACAACGACGGTCGGCTATTCGACATGACTCATGATGCCTCAGAATCCACACCTTTCTTGCCCGACGAGGAACCAGCGAAAGCTCGTTCGATTCGTAAACAACTGTCAGCAGCGCTACGGGACGAGCCGTCGCGAAAATGAGGCGTTACGGTGCTAGGTCGTTTCAGGCCTCCAATCTTCGTAACAATTTCACGGCCGTCCACTGATGTTCTCGTTTGGGGACGGCCGCGAGTGCATGTGTAGCTCCGCTATTCGACGTAGAACTTGTGGAGCGTGCTTGATTGGAACGTCTCGCCGGGGCGGACGATGCAACTTGGAAAATCCGGCTGATTGGGAGAGTCCGGGTAGCGCTGCGTTTCCAAACAGAATGCTTCGTGGCGATTGAACCCGCCACATCCGTCTGTGCCATCTAGGAAGTTACCCGTATACAGTTGGACCCCAGGTTCAGTCGTGTGCACCTCCATGACTCGTCCGCTTTGTGGGTCTCGTGCCTTGGCTGCCAATGCGAGCGAACCGTCTTGCGAATTCAATGCGAAGCAATGATCGTAGCCGTTGGGATCGCCAGGAGTGCCTGCAATGTCGTCACCGATCCTCTTGGTTTTTCGAAAGTCGAACACGGTGTCTTGAACAGATGCGATGCCGGTCGGGATGGCACCGGAATCGACCTGAAGGTAACGATCCGCTTCGATCTGTAATTCGTGGTCGGTGACTACTCCTGCGTCAACGCCTGCCAAATTCCAGTAGCAGTGGTTCGTCAAATTCAACGGCGTTGCTTTGTCGGTCTTGGCAACATAGTCGATTCGAAGCGAGTGGTCGTTTCCAAGACTGTAGGTAACCGTTACTTCTAGGTTGCCAGGGAATCCTTCTTCGCCGTCTGGACTGGTTCTTGAAAACCTAAGTGCCTGAAAGTCAGCGTCCTCAAGAATCTCAGTGTCCCACAAGTAGCGATCAAAGCCGACGTCGCCGCCATGCAAGTGATGAGGTCCGTTGTTGGTTGCCAGCGTATACTCAGTACCATCAATCGAAAACTTCCCGTTGGCAATACGGTTACCGTAGCGGCCGACCGTCGCACCGAAATATGGGTGCCGCTGTTGGTAACCGGCCAGCGTATCAAAGCCCAGATTCAAGTTCTTTCGGACGCCGTCACGACCGGCAAACTCGAAAGCAACTACGATCGCGCCGTAGTTGGTCATGCGAAGCACCGTACCGCCAGTGTTGGTCAGGGTGTACAGCTGCGCTTCGCCTTCCGGAAGTTCGCCAAAGGATTGCTTTTCGACAGTCATGTAATGCCTCTAATTCGTCGCACGAGACTGCGGTTTTGTCGCAGCCGGATAGCTAATTCACCGCGAGAAGGCTGGATAGTTTAGCGACCACAGCGGCTTTGCAACATGACCGTATCGCGGCAGGTCGGGACTATCGCAGTTAGTGCGACGTTCGCCCGCCTCGTTACAGATAGTACCGTTGGCGTTGAGCTCCATCCGGTATAGCGCCCGGTGGAATTGACTGTCTCACTGAAAGCTGCAATCTAGCTGCGAGTGCAACAGACTAGGCACATGTCATCTTTCTGGGGAACGCCGCCAGCAAAGTGGCGGACATCATCGATCAGGCGTTCCGTGAGTTCCGGACCGGACTGTGCACCGCGAACTTGAGCGACCAAGCGGTCGATTCCGTACAGCTCATCATTGGCATTAATCGATTCGTTAATGCCGTCGGTATACATGACCACGCGGTCGCCGTCCTGCAGTTCGAAATCGACCGCCCGATACTCGAAATCATCAACGATCAGCAGAGGCACAGCCCGAATGTCTGCACCCAGTTCAGTGGGAGGATCCGTGCCGCGGATCAACAGAGGAGGCATGTGGCCCGCATTCACGATTGTCATCTTTTGACTGTCGGGATGAAAAACGAGCATGCAGAAAGTAATGAATCGATCTGGCAGGCTGCCTTCGCTGAGCGTTTGGTTTAACTCGAAGATGGCCTCGGCCGGATCCTGCTTCGTCGCCAAGCTAAATTTGAGAGCCGCCGACAACTGTGCAGTCTGTAATGACGCAGCCATTCCGTGTCCAACGACATCTGCTAAGACAACCGCAATGCGGCCATCGGGCAGCGATACGTAATCGTAGTAGTCACCGCCAACCTTGTCGGCCGGTTGGTAATAGTGAGTGAATTGGTAGCGACCCGACGTGGGCGGATTCTCTGGCAAAAAACTTCGCTGGACCTGCGACGCTAACTCCATGTCGCGTTCAAGCACGCGCATCTGTACCACTTCATCATGAAGCTGAGCGTTATCGATCGCGAGGCCAGCTTGGCCGGCGACACTGGCTAGCAGATCCAAATCCTCTGGCTTAAATCGATTCCGATGATCCAGCGAATCGAGTTGAATTGCGCCTAACACGTTTTCCTGTGCGTCGAGCAGCGGGGCGCAGATGAAAGACCGAATTCGGAAGTCGGCGATACTTTCACTCAACGCAAAACGTTGGTCGTCCATTGTGTCCGAGGAAAGCAAGGCTTGCTTTGTTTCGACAACCTGATCGACGATCGTCTTACTGATTCGAATCAGTTTGTCATCGTCACCACGTCGCAGTTTCGTGTGGCGAGGGATTAACGTGCCTTCTTCGTTCCTCAAGATTACGAAGCCGCGATCCGCCTGAACGAAAATACGAAAGAGACTATCCAAAACTGTCGGAAGGACTTCGTCAATCGAAAGCGTTCGCGAGAGTGAGCGAGAGATTTCAATTAAGGCCTGCAGCTTCGATTCGGGCGTCGTCGCAATCGCGACGCTGCCACTCGCTCCGCCACCCAAGACATCCAACCGCGACATCACGCGAGACGAATCACGCGGGAGTTCGGTGATCAGGACACTGCTAGGTTCGTCGTCGATCATCGACAACGGGATCACATTGTCGCGAAATAGAAAGTTAACGTCGCAGACTTGGATGCGGTCACCGATCTCTAGCCGCTGCCTCCCGGAGACCGGGTCGCCATTAACGAAAGTTCCGTTACGGCTATTGAGGTCTTCTAGGTAATACGTGCCGCCGATTTCCATCACTTGCGCATGATGTCGGCTGACAGCGCCGACCTCTACGACGACATCGCATTCGGGATGCCGTCCGATCACGGTTGTCCCGCCATCTAGCTTGTACTGCCGCCCCGGTTCTGGGCCGTTTTCCGTCATCAGTAACGGCATAAGTTGACTCGAATAACAAGTTGCTGGACGCGAAGCTTCTCGAATTCTAATTTCGACTCAGTGGCAACGTCAACAAACGCAAGACCCTGATACCTTTGGTACCAACTATTCGGTGGTCAGAATTTCGGTAAACCCCGTCAAACACGCGTTGATAGGTATTTCGCGACGGGCCAGGCTGCTTTTGACGTATCGTTCGTCGCGAGTCAACGAAACTACGCACCGCGTGAAAGGAGGCCCCGCATTGCTGAAAACTGGAGTTCATTCCGCTTCGCGGCATCGGAGGTCGGCTGTGGGCCGTGCGTGGTTTGTTTCTGTACTCCTCACCGCGTCATACTTGGCAACGTTTGTTCCCTGTCCGGCTGTTGCACAGAGCCGCATCGAAACCGTGTCGTTCCATAGCCCGGCACTGGCGGACAACCCGGCTGGCGATCCGTCGACCCGCAACGCTACGGTCTACTTGCCTAAAAGCTACGACGATACGACGCGTGAATTCCCGGTCTTATACTTGCTGCACGGGACAGGTGGAAATGAGAGGAGCTTTCGAGGTCTAAAATCTATCGCGGACGCCGCCGTCGAATCGGCAAAAATGGACGAGTTCATTTTGGTGGTGGCCGATGGGAGTAGTCGCTACGCCGCCAGCTTCTACGAGAACTCGGTGCTGAACGGGAACCATCGCGACTATGTGGCAGACGATCTAGTTCGGCATATCGACGAGACTTTCCGAACGCTTGCGCAGCCACAGAGTCGTGGGATCATGGGACATTCGACGGGAGGCTACGGCGCGCTGCTGTTCGCGATGAAGGAGACGCACGTCTTTGGTGCGGCCTACAGTCTCAGTGGCGGCGGCTTGTGTTTTTCGCAACCGATCTGCGCAACATACTTGGGCGATAACGAAGCGGTGTTTTCGGCTGGGTTTCAAGAAGCGTTTGGTGATCCACGCGTGTTGCTGAACGATATCGATTCCCCTAACGACGTTGTAAGCCTGTTTCAACGCGAGATGTACTCAATGGCATCTGCGTTTTCGCCGAATCTGGAAAATCGGCCATTGTTGGTGGATGTGCCGTGGTCCGGGCCTGAGT
>CAYQMZ010000045.1:2269-8977 GCA_964418725.1 uncultured Pirellulaceae bacterium | reverse complement strand
ACGATCATTCCTGAGGTTCGTGATCGATGGTTTGAACACGATGTGTTTGTCATGGTGCCGCAATATTTATCGCAACTTCAGTCGCTACGCGGCTTAGCGTTTGACGTGGGAGAGCAAGATGAATTTGGCTTGGCACCCGAGAGCATCGCTTTGCATGAGATGCTCACGGAATTGGAGATTGAGCATCAATTCGAGTTGTTTGCTGGTGGGCACAACAACCGCCTAAATGAGCGGTTGCCGGTGGCGTTCGAGTTCTTTTCCGAACGACTCGTAGCTGCACAGCCGACCGATTGCGATTTCGATCGAGATGGAGTCTGTGGGCTAGACGATCTTGCTGGCGAAACACTCTTCCGGATCAACCTGGAGGTTGGTTCGACCGCGACGGAAGATTTGGAAGCGTTTGATCTCACAGCGGATGGTGTCGTTGATGGAGACGATTTGCGCGAGTGGTTGTCTTTAGCCGCTGCGGAAAATGGCTTTGATGAGCCGTTCGTTCCGGGGGATGCAAACCTGGATGGCACCGTGGACTTCGCAGACTTTCTGTCACTCGCACGCAATTATCTGGCCGGCGAACGTGATTGGTCCCAAGCTGAGTTCACGGGGGACATGCACGTCGGCTTTCCTGACTTTTTAGCGTTGTCAGCAAACTACGGAACAGAAATCAGCCAGGCAGTCCCTGGGGCGATGGCCGTTCCAGAGCCCGCATCGCCGCCAGTCCTACCTGCGTGCGGACTGGCGGTGCTGGTTTACTTCCGGCGTCGCATTCGACGAACGCTTCGTAGCCGCTGAAACAGGTCTAGCCGATACCAAGGTAATTCTTGGCGTTGCCGTAGCAGATGTTCTCGATGATTGGCCCCACGATCGAATAGTCGTTGGGAATCTGACCGGATTGCATGTCTTTGCCAAACAGGTCACAGAGAATACGGCGGAAGTATTCGTGGCGAGTGAACGACATGAAGCTACGTGAGTCGGTAAGCATGCCTACGAACCTAGAAATCAATCCGGTATTCGAGAGGCAGTTCATCTGCCATTCCATGCCCTCGCGTTGATCGAGGTACCACCAACCACTGCCCATTTGCATCTTTCCTGCAGTCTTACCATCCTGGAAGTTGCCGAGCATTGTGGCGAACACGTAGTTGTCCGACGGGTTTAAGTTGTAGACGATCGTTTTGGGCAACGATCCGTCGCGATCAAGACGGTCCAGGAAGGCACCTAGCGAACGAGCTTGCGACGAGTCGGCGATGGAATCACAGCCAAGGTCGCGGCCCACGGTCTGGAACAGTTTCGTGTTGTTGTTGCGGATCACGCCAACGTGGAACTGTTTCGTCCAGTTCTTTTCCGCATCCAGACGAGCCGTATATTCAAGAATGTACGTAGCGAACTGGCTGTGCTCTTCCGGCGATGCAGCTTTTCCGGATCGAGCTTTGTCGAAGATTGCCGCGGCCTGTGCATCGTCGATGAAGTCAGCGGGAACGTATTCCATTCCATGATCTGACAGCCGAGCTCCCATTTCGTGGAAGTAGTCGTGGCGTGCGCGGAGTGCTTCGAGCAATTTTTCGCAAGAGTTGATATCGATATTACTGGCGGCGGCCAGTTTCTCGATCCATGGATTCCACTCATCAGGCTGATGAACAAAAACGGCTTTGTCCGGACGATAGGCCGGTAAGACCTGAGTAGCCAGCGAACCCTCGTCAGAGATTGCCTTGTGGTGGGACAAGTCATCGACAGGGTCGTCTGTGGTGCACAAGGCGGTCACGTTGAATTGGTTGAGGATTCCACGTGTGGTGAGAGCCTCACCTTTCAGTTTCTCTACCGCGGTGTCCCAGACCTCCTTTGCCGTAGATTCACTTAGCAGGTTGTCGATGCCAAAGAATCGCTTCAGTTCCAGGTGTGTCCAGTGATACAGGGGATTGCGAATCGTATGTGGCACAGTGCCGGCGAACGCCAAGTATTTGTCGTAATTGGCAGCGTCGCCGGTGCAGTATTGTTCTGCCACTCCGTTGGCTCGCATGGCTCGCCATTTGTAGTGGTCGCCTTCCAACCAGATTTCATAGAGATCTTTGAAGCGTCGATTTGCCGCGATTTCGTCGGGAGGCAAGTGGTTGTGATAATCGATGATCGGCTGATCTTTAGCGTGCTCGTGATAGAGCCGCACAGAATGTTCATTGCTGAGCAGGAAGTCATCGTGAATGAACGACATAGGAATCCACCGTGGGTCACAATTCAGGAAGTTGCAATTTGCGCGGCCACTATGGTAACCGGAACTGCAACTTAGTTGGAGCGGGTGGATTGGCCGTGAAGTCGCCTGACCGTCACTTGCTCACGGAAGGCGGCTGGCCAGCGGATCCCTTGAAGCGAGATTTCTTAGACTTCTTCATCTGTTTCTTTAGCCACAGCAATTCTGAGTGTTCTGGCTCGAGCTCAAGCCCACACTCGATATCCGCTTTCGCATCATCATCGTCGCCGTTTTCTGCGTGCAATCGGGCTCGTTCGTAGTAGGCCCAAGTATCGGGTGACGCCGCGATGGACGCATCGAGAAACTCGAGAGCCTTTGCAGAATCGCCGTCGGCAATTGCTTTTCTGGCTTCCACCAACGCAGCTTCAGATTCACTTAACTCGAACTTCTTTCCTCCGCAGCCGAGAACTAACAGTGCGAGGAATAGCGTGATTGTTCGGAACATGTTTTCTCCACTGGTTGCAAGTGAAAAGGACGCAGCTGGCATGTTGGCCGGTAGCCATTCGGAATGAGCGGTGGGCAAACAAGGCAGGGCGAGATAGCCAATGTGACAAAAAAATGCGTGCTGGAACAGGGCTGCATCGTGCGTCGAGGAATTTAGATCAAATCAATGGCCGAACACGACGAACGATTGCTTCATGAAAGGGTTGATCGGGCCTCCTTCATTCAACAGTGTTGCCTTTGGCTTGTATGGTACTTCGATAATGTTGCCCAACGGGCGCTAGCCGATTTCTCGACACTGCGTATTCGCAAACTCACCGCAAACAATTGGGTCGTTACTTATCGGGAGCCAGTGATGTCCGCGTATTGACGGAAATCACAATTCGATCCTGCTCGCCGTGATACGGCAGCCCACTGTGCATCAGGAACGATGGAAAGACGAGCAGCATGCCATCGGAAATCGGCGGGTCGACGGACGTCTCGTTCAGGTAGGCATTCCCGTAGTCTTGATAGTGACCACCGTGCCACAGCGGCGAATAAAATCTGTTTCCACCGTTCGGGGCTCCGTTGTTTTCTCGATTTCCCGATGAGCCGACCTGCAAGTAGTAGATGCCGCACCAAGAACAGTGACCGTGAAAGTGCGAGTCGTGAAAGCCGCCTGAGTTGGTGATGTGATACCAGCTATCGGCGATCTCAACATTCAACCGCGTAGGGTCGGTATTCACACGATTGATGTGAATGACAGTCTCTTTAATGGACTGTTGAATAAAAGCCTTCAGCTTTTGAATGCCTTCATGTTTGCGATCCAGTAAATCAAAATCGCTTTCGTACAGTCCGGTTTGAGACTTGGCTCCCGCCGCAATGCCGCTGGCGATGTTGGTCTGCTGTGCGTCCCGTAACTCGTACAGGAACGAGATAATGCCGGGTGCTTCCTCGCCGTGCTGCTTCCATCCAAACGCAAATAGACTTGTTGTCCAAAAATGCTTTGCGGCGGCGTGGGAAGGAAGTGGCATGGATCTACGTCGTTGGTGATCTCTGGTTGGTCGCGTTCTCGATCAATTGTCGACAAGGCAAAATGAAAAGGCCGGGAAGCTCCTGAGAGCCACCCGGCCGAGATTGTCAGTCGAGTGAGTCTCAGATCAACAGCTCTAAGAGTTCATCTTCGACTTCAGATTCATCGTCGTCCGCGTCGGCGATCGCTGCTAACGCCAAATCAGCGGCAGCTGCTGAGCTAGATTGCGCACCGAGCGTCGCACCAAAGTTCTCCGACAGTAACAAGAAGTCGCCGAAGCCCACAGTACCGTCACCGTCGATGTCAGCTCCCGAACCGGCGGGATCAGCCGCTTGGCCGAATTCGTTGGACAGAATCAGGAAGTCAGAGAATGCCACGCTTCCATCACTATCCAGGTCACCGATGAGCGTCTCTCCACCGCCACCTTCGCCAGTGGTGAACGACCACTGTCCGTCGGAAATCCCATCGATTGGATTTCCAGGGAACGGTGAGGTAAGCCGGACGTTGTCGATCGCCCACCACCAGTCGTTCTGAGCATACGGCATGGTGAACGTGACAACCGCCGTCGCAGCGTTAGCCGGGTTTTCTAGTGGGAGCGTGATCGTCTCGTTTAGTTCGGCCCCCTTAAAGTTAGCGTCACCAGCCATAGATTCCCAACGGAACAGCTGACGGCTCGAGATCGAGTTTCCATCGGCATCGAAAAACTCGACCGTCCCTTCTGCCGACTGCGTCGTTTCATCTCGCCAGCTTGAGTCGAACGACAGACTTGCCGTGTTGGCGTCGAGTCCTGCCAGATTGAACGGTGGCGTTGAAATCCCAGCGGTGAAGTAACCGCATTCGCCACCAGCCGTTCGAGCTTCGGGGTCTAGTGGCTCGCATTCCGCAGCACTATCGCCACCGTCCGCGTTGATCCCTTCGTAGTCGTCATAAGCATCGGGGTCCACGACAGCAACGACGTTCTCACCCAAGGTAAAGTCGCCTCGGTTCTGACCGCCTTGCTCAGCTTCCCAGAAGTCTTTGCTGAGGAATGACCAGCCGTAGTACTCGGCAGGTCCGTTCGGTCGGTTCTCATCCAAGAACGTCGTGTCTTCTACCCAACCTTCCGGCGGCGATGGCGACCAGTCTTGATCAGGCTCAGGTGGCTCGAAGCCTGGCAATGGGTTGTTGTCATTGAAGCGTCCTGCACCGCCCGTGTTCCAAACGTCAGCCGTTGCAATCGTTTCAGAAGCAGGGAAGCCTTCCGCTCGTTCGATCGTTCCTTGAATCAGCAAATCAGCTCGTTCAAGGCTGGTGATCGTATCAACACTTTCGTCAACAACCGCCGAGACATAGTTCGTTGCGGTAATTCCGTCCGCGGTAACGCCAATTCCTTGGCTGGCATCTCCTACCAATACAAAGTCGTCTGCGCTGAATTCCTCATGCGTGCCTTTCGCGTAGAAGAACTCGCCACCGGATCCGCCACCATTTTCGAAGTACCAGAATTCAAACGGGTACTCGCCAACAGCAAGTTCAACGCCTTCGTCACCGTCTCCAACACACGATATGGCCGCTAAATCAAAGCCATAGCACGTGGAAAGTCTGTCCTGGCTGCCGTGCGTATTGTCGTCGAAGATCACTTCATCTTCGAAAATATCGAGACCATTCTGATCGAAGTCGATCGCCAGCAGCTGACCATCGTCGCTATTGCCACCGAAGGTATAGACGCCGGCCTCCGTGACATCCAACACTCCAGTCATGACAATGACGTAGTTGTTGATATCCACGCCGCCGGCCAGTCCACTGTCCAGCAAGGTCAGTTCTTCAAAGTCTTCACTGAAGAGCGTGATGCCCGACGCATTCGCGTTGGACGTATCCCAAATCGAAAAATCGTCGATAGTAACAGAGTACTCGGTATTCGCTTCTAGGTCGTTGACGGGGTCGATCGTCACGACCGAACCGCTTGCGGTGACTCGGCCAGATGAAACTGGAATGGCTTCGAACATTGTCCCATCGGCTCGATGGATAACGACGTCACCCAGTCCCGGTGTCAAAACCACGTCTTGGCCGAAGTCAATCGTGAGGTTTTCACTAACGCCAACGCCAGAAGAATTCTGTGCTGGAGACAGAGCCAGAGCAGTGGAGAAACTGACCTCGAATGCATCCGACGATGTGCCTTCGCCCGGTACTTCGACAGCCACATTGTCGAATGCCCACCACCAGTTGTTGTCGGCTTCCAAATATCCGAATCGCACAATGGCCGTCGCGTCAGCCGGGTTGTTCAGTGGTAGTCGTTCGCGTGTGTTGGCTCGAGCGAGAGAACTTCGACCGCCGTCAATGTTGGTCTCGTCAAGACTGAGCAGATTGTTCCAGGTCGCTCCATCGTCGAAGGAGACATCCACTACCGCAGTTTGATCAACTTCGGGACGCTTACTGGAATCAAACTCAAGCGTTGCTTGGTTCTCAGCGATGCCGTCCAGTGAAATCGGTGGAGTAATCAGGAAGACGTTGATTTCGTTATCGCCAACACCGTCTCCGTCGTCGTACTCGTCACCGTCGGCGACCACTACGTTGCCGGTACCTTTTGTGAAAGTGTCACGGGCTTGGTTTCCGGCGGTTGCGATCCACGAATCCTTGTCGTGAATGACCATGCCAAAGAACTCGATCGGAGATACTTCTGGCGTGTCTCCGTTGTCTCTTTCCCAACCATCCGGTATCTCTTCCGACCAATCCGTGCCATCACCATTGGATTCGCCGTCGGCGTTGGTCTCAGATGGACTTTCGTAGGGCAACATCGGTACGTCTTCAAAGTCTTCCGTAAAAAGCGAAACCGTCTGGAAGTTGATCGCACCTGCTTCAACAGCGACCGTGACGGAAGCATTCGCGGGCAAACTGGCATCTGGATTGATGGTCACTACCGCGCCATCGAATGTAACTTTCGTAGCGTCGGTAACGTCGATTGTCTCAACAGTGCTGCCATTCGCTTGGATCGCGATGTTACCTGAGCCGGCAGAAACGGCCTCGTCGTAAGTCAGAACTATGT
>CAYQMZ010000045.1:0-2259 GCA_964418725.1 uncultured Pirellulaceae bacterium | reverse complement strand
GAACTATGTCTGTCGAAGGATCGACGAATTCGGCACCGGACGCCGGAGAGATGCTTACCAAGTCGGCAGCCAATAGTTGTCGGTTTTCCAGAGGCTCGGGCGATAAACGAAGATCTCGCCGATTATTGTTTTTAGATCGCTTTTTGTTGGGTTGTCTCGACATAAATGAGGCCTTTCACGCTGGTGTCAAAGCAAAAGTGGATGCCCGAAATCATTGGGCAGGTTGTCGCTCAACTCACAGCGATCAAGCGACGCAGTTAGAGACGTATCCTCGTCATTCAGTTCCTAGTTGTGCGGTTCGGGCGTTCGGTCCCTTTTGACTGTTACTCAGGCAACCTTATTCCTGCGACTGTCCGGCGCGGGTTCCCATCTCACTCCAAATCGGTGGTTCAATATCGTCCGTGATTCCATGCACAGAACCATCCGCCATGACGACTTGCGTCACCCCAGGATGAGCGCTGGAAAAGCCGACTTGCAACGCCATGCAACCAGCGTGGCCACCATTTCGATCGTTGCAACCTTCAGGGAAGGCCCTATGCAGATTTAGCCCGACCCCTGTTGAGCCGAGTGCCTCTGACGAATCGTTGGTGACATCAATGTCATCGCTACCGATATACCAATGGTCTTTGTGATCTCCCGCGGCTGCTTCGCGTTTTGCGCCGACTTCAAGTTGGGCAACCGCGTCATGGAGTGCTTCGCCTACCAAAACCGTCTTGGAAGTTCCGTCAAGGATCTTGCGAAGTGGCAAGCCAGGCTGCGGATCATCTTTCGACAATCCGTAAAGCACGCCGTCGGTCTTTAACATGCCGCGCGGTTTGTTTTGATCGACTACTAAGCCAGAGGCGCATCCAATGTAAGAACCGGGAACTCGCCGCATCACGTGCCAGTTGTCGGAGGACACATCGTGTTGGAACTCGGGAAGCGAAGCCGATGTACAGCGGAAGGTGGGAATCAGTGTTTCGCAAGCAACCACGTTTCGGTAGGTGATGCTGTTTCCGATATCCGCAGGCTGATAGGGTCCTGGATGAGCCCATTGGTAATTGCCACCTGCGTTGGTCTTGCTGCTGCCACCGCCGATGCGAGCACCTTCACCGATCGTCATCAGATCCCAAAGGCCTTCGTCTTCCATAAAAGAAAGGATGTACGAGGTCCACATACTGCCTTCGGCCAAGTTGGCACCGCGTGGCAGGTATTCGTTTGCACTCTCGTAGTTCAGAATCGCAAGACCGAGCTGCTTTAGATTGTTTTGACACTGGCTGCGTCTTGCTGCTTCCCGCGCTGACTGAACGGCTGGAAGCAACAGCGAAACTAGCATTGCGATGATGGCGATGACGACTAGTAACTCAACGAGAGTGAATGCAGCTCGTCGACGCGTTGAACTGAGTCTTTCATTTTTCATAAGACCTGCTCTTCCGTTCGGGCCGTTCGGATGTGTTACCGAAGTGGTGCGGATTCTTTCACAACAACATGAAGGAGGGATGAAGTGGTTGTGAATCGTTTTGGATCGTTTGAGGAGTTCAGATCCTTGTGTCAGTAATCGAACAATACCAAACCTGATTCAAGTTGACAGACCTTAGTGCGGTATTAACGCAGAAAGGTCAGCCGATAAAACATGGCGGCGGCTTGCCGCATCTCCCTGCCTTGCCTGGTCTTACAGCCGATATGGGCAACGTGTGCCGTCTAGATCAGACGCCTTGTCGGACGCAAACGAATAGCAACTCGGTTTTGTCACCGAGCGTAACTACTACGGAACACGAGACGATTGCTGATTAGGTCCTCTCGACGTTTACTTGTCTAAGTTGCAACCGGTGTGCGGAGTTATCACTGCCACTTAGAATCGGTCGTTCAACTGACATGGTCCTACACCGCGAGGTGGGCCGCTCGGATGTAGATATGAACTCGTCGATCCGTTGAATTGAGTTGGAACCAAAGGAGAGCACAAATGTCGATCTCAGCAGAAATCGGTGAGCTGTTTAGCAAACGCGGCGATTCGGAGTACGGCGGTGAAGCCGTCACACAACGAGAGCACGCTCTGCAGTGTGCGCTGTTGGCCGAACAAGCAAACGCGCCCACAAGCTTAGTCGTGGCCGCTTTGCTTCACGACGTTGGCCATCTGTTGCATGATCTTCCGGATGACGCACCCGACGAAGGAATCGATGACGCGCACGAAAACAGCGGTAACAACTACCTAAAGAAATACTTCGACACGGCCGTCACGGAGCCCGTTCGCTTGCACGTCGCGGCCAAGCGGTACTTGTG
>CAYQMZ010000044.1:0-19468 GCA_964418725.1 uncultured Pirellulaceae bacterium | reverse complement strand
AAACTAGAGAGGACGACGCTGCTTCGATCGAAGCATTGGCGGCGATGGACGATGTGGACACGCGTTGTGCCGTACTGGCTGAACGAGCATTGTTACGAACGCTTCGCGGAGGCTGCATTGCCCCGATCGGAGCATGGGCACGTATCGAAGGCGAAGAGCTTGTGCTTGATGGAATCGTGTTGAATGCAGATGGATCGAAGAGCATTAAGGCGAAAGCATCAGCACCCCTCAGTGCTTGTGAAGAACTGGGAATTCGCACCGCAAATGAATTGCTTGCTCAGGGTGCAGCGGAACTGCTTGAAGAGGCTCGGGCGTAGCCGCGGCGTCGTCTGTACCGCTGGGGTCGTGACCGAATGACTCTCTAAGTAATCAGCCGGCCTACGTGCTTTGGCTGGGCATTGAATCGCATATATCGAATGCGTGGGTTGTGCGGGTAGTTTGATGGGCGAAGCATTGTGGAGCTGCAGCGGTCACGCCTGAATTGGCAAGAATGACCTAGGGTTTCTAAGGCGGATAGACCCAACGAAATCCCTTCTCACGCTTCAAGGTTCCCATCAATGAACAAACTTGCTCTGACTCTTGCCGTAATCTTCGCCTCCGCATCGACAGCATTTGCCCTCGAAACAGACGACTACGGATTTCCAGTTTGGAGTGGCAGTTCTGCCACATATCAAGTTCAGCAGTCTACTCGGGGTGCATTGGTTTACCGTGCACAACAGCGACCCGTCTACACGCAGCAAACGTATTACGCACAGCCGACGCAGTCGACTTACTACGTGCCGAACCGAACGGTTGTCCAACAGCCAGTTTATCGCCAGCGTTCGACCACACGCGTCTCGCCATTCCGAACACGCACGATTAGCATCTCGAACTTCTTCAGAAACTAGAACTTCGACACGCGATGCGTCGCAATTTGCGAATTGAAAACGGCAGCTGATCGGGCTGCCGTTTTTCGTGCGCGGACATTTGCTTTCAAGGCATTCAGCTCTTCCGCGATGGAGACCATGGGCTTCGAGCCGATCCGGCAATCCTGGCTCTCCCGCGCGGCACGGTTTCGCTTACTGGCACCGCACTCTACCGCCTCCGACGCTACAGGTTGATCACGAGCGATTTTGAATGGCTGCATTGATAGCGATGAGTGGCGGGACGCGTGGTTTGTGTACCGGTCGGTATTTAATAGGTCGCGCGATTCAAGCGAAATCGTTTGATCATCGATAAGCAAACAAAGGGGCATGGAAGTAGTCAGCGAATTCAACCGCAACCGCCTCATTCTGTTGTTACGGCGGATCAATGTTTGCAAGAAGCTGTCATGGCTATCGTTTACAGCTGACTGTTGCGGCATTCATTGCCGTCGCAGCTATCGGTTGCTCGCGCACGCAGTATCGGCTGCGTGCGGACGCGGATGCCTATCAAGCGATTTCGGAACGTAACGCAGATCCTCGCTGGCAGGCGAACAATCCAAGCATCGAAATCGATCCCCGAAGTCGGTACTTCGACCCGTTGAGTGTCGATTGCCCGCCGATGCCTGAAGATGATCCGGCGTCGCAAGCTTACATGCAGTGCGTTAACGGCATGCGCGGTTGGGAACGATGGGGACAAAACGGAGTTCGCGATCAGCTTGAAAATCCGATCTGGCGAGAAACGATCCCTGAATACAATCAGGTCAACGAACACGGCGTTGTGCAATTGGACATCGACTCGGCCTTGCAGTTGGCGTATCTCCATTCGCCTTTGCACCAGAACCAATTAGAGACGTTGTATTTGAATGCGCTGGACGTTTCGGCTGAACGATTCCGCTTGGATACTCAGTTCTTCGGCGGATACGACGTCGCCTACTCGCACAACGGATCGCTTGTTCCAGCTCAGTTGTCGTTCGATGATACTGCCGGACGCTTCGTTGTCTCGAGGCCATTTCAGGCTTCTGGATTGGAGCAAAATCGCTTCACGTTCGGTCGCGGCTCCGGCGCCGATCCGCTGCTTCAGGCTCAGCGAAGGTTTGCGACGGCAGGCCAGCTCATCGCAGGTTTTGCGAACAGCTTCGTGTTCGAATTCACGGGGGCCGACGCAAACCTCACTGCATCGCTTTTGAACTTCTCATTCATCCAGCCGCTATTGCGAGGTGCCGGGCGTGACATCGCGCTGGAAGACTTAACGGCAGCGGAACGCCGGCTACTGGCTAACCTACGATCGTATGCACAGTTCCGCCAAGGCTTCTACACGCAACTGGCTATCGGTGAATTGGGCGTGCAGCAACTGCAACGCGGTGGAGGCGGTACGGCGTTGCAATCGTTCTCTGGGCAAGGAGGCTTGGGGGGCTATCTTGGGTTGCTTGAGCAGCTACAGCAGATTCGCAACATTCGAAACAATCTTGCTCTACAGCGCCGGACGTTGGCATTGCTCGACGCGTTTCTGGAATTCGGCAGTATCAACCTGATCCAAGTGGAGCAGTTCAAACAGCAGATCAAGATCGAGCAAGATTCGCTTTTGCGAGCGGAGGTCTTTTATGAGTTGGCGTTGGATCGCTTCAAAACGAGCACGTTAGGACTTCCGCCAGACCTGGAGATCCAACTAGACGATCAATTGATTCAACAATTCCAACTGGTCCCGCAGGAGTCTGCAGAGATCCAAGATCAGCTGCTAGACCTGTTGGAGCGAGCCGGTCAGCTGGATAGAGATCCAGCGGATTCGGAACTGGCGGAGCTGCTTGCGTCGGTTGAGCAGATCCTGGAAACAGTGCGAAGTCAATTCACGTCTGTTGACAACGACTTGGACATGATGGATGACGCGGTGGAAGAACGCCGTGTTGATATGTCGCCTGAGCAGCAGAAGGAAATGGACGACGAACGCAACTATCTTGCTACCTTTATTCAGGATCGCAAGAACGACCTGGAGAAGCTGGCAGCCAAGTCCGCTGGTATTGAAACACGCGAGCCGAATGGTGACTCGCGCAGAAGCAAACTGATCAGTTGGGTGACGGAAGCTCAGCAGCTCGTCGAGCGAACGTCATTGGTCCAAGCTCGAGCGAGGCTCGAGCAGATTACGGTGCCACCGGTGAATTTGGATTCCGGGGAAGCACAACAAATCGCCCTGGCGAATCGCTTGGACTTTATGAACGGTCGCGCGGCGCTGGTCGACAATTGGCGGCAGATTCAGATTGCTGCGGATGCCTTGCAGTCTGTTTTGAACGTCACGGTAAACGGTGAACTGCGAACTGCCCGCAACAATCCTGTTAGTTTCCGTGCTCCAACGGCAAACGCGCAAATCGGTGTAGAGTTCGACGCTCCATTGACGCGGCTGTTCGAACGCAACGCGTACCGTGAATCATTGATCAACTATCAGCGAAACCGCCGAACGCTGATTCAGTCGCGAGATGGACTTAGTTTGGGGCTGCGACAACTGCTAAGGCAGCTTGAACAACTTCGCAGAAGTCTGGATATCCAGCGACAAGCGGTCGCGATTGCCATCGTCCGTGTTGACCTAACTACGACGAATCTGAGTGCGCCGAAGCCCAGGCCGCAGATTGGACGTCAACAACCGTTGGATTCGACCACGGCTTTCAATCTGTTGTCCGCACAGGCCTCGTTACTGCAGTCTCAAAATGCGTTCTTGAGTGTTTGGCTCGACTACTTGGCAACTCGCGTGCGACTCTACCGTGAGTTGGGAATTATGAGATTGGACTCCGATGGCGAGTGGGTCGAGTATCCCTTGCCGAGCGAAGCAGCCTCATCGGAAGAGTTCGCTCCGACAATCGACGACGTTCTGGTGCCAACTTCGGAATCCGATGCCAACCAGTTGCCTCCAGAACTTCCCAAAGACTACATTGACTTGCTGAACGAGTTTCCGCAATCCAAAACGGAATCGGCTACAAAGCAGGTTGGTTATCAGCAGACGAAGTCTCCGCGTGTGAGGCGGCTCGTGTTGCTCCCGGGCGATCAACCTGATTAGCTCCGTTGCAGCCTCGACACGACAATGAATCCGCATCTGCAACGGGCCACACTGCTGCTGGAGCAGTCACGCTACGAATTGGCCGAAAAAGAGATTCGTAAGGCTCTGACCATTGAGCCCGACGATGCCATGGCTCATGCCTTGTTGGGGCTGTGCCTGACTCGGTTGGAGAGATTCGACGAAGGGCAGCGCGAGGTTGAAACGGCAGTCCATCTAGCGCCGGCCGAAGCCTTCGTTTTCTACGTCCAATCAATTGTGCTCTCTGGTCGGAACTTGCACAAAGAAGCCAAGAGAGCAGTGGATACGGCCATCGGGCTGGACCCTTACGATCCACGCTACTTTGGTCAGTTGTCTCAGATCGAGCTGGAACTGAGGAACTGGAAGGCGGCCGAAGAAGCGGCTAACGAAGGTCTTGTACTTGATCCAGAAGATGGCACGTGTACGAATCTGCGTGCGATTTCGCTAGTCAAGCAAGGAAAGAATATCGAGGCGCAGACAGCCATCGATTCGGCGCTGCGCAAGTCTCCAGAAGACGACGTGTCACATGCCAACATGGGGTGGTCGCTACTGGAGCAAAACAAGCCTGAGAAGGCGATGGAGCATTTTCGAGAAGCATTGCGTTTGAATCCAGAGATGGAGTGGGCGCGGCTGGGCATTATCGAAGCGATGAAGGCGAGATACTTCATTTATCGATGGATGCTGAACTGGTTTCTGTGGATGTCGAAGCTTCAGCAGAAAGCCCAAGCTGGGGTGATCTTCGGCGCATACATTGGCTATCACGTGCTCCGTCGTGTCGCGAATGCGAATCCGGCCCTCGCGCCCTTCTTGCAGCCGATATTGATTGCCTACGTCGTATTCGCCGTGATGACTTGGCTGTCCTCGCCGCTGTTTAATCTGGTTTTGCGAACCAGTCGGTTCGGACGTCTAGCATTGTCCAAGGAAGAAATCCGCACGTCGACGTGGGTCGGTATCTGCACGCTACTTGCGCTCGGAATGGTGGCAACGTTCTTTCTCACGGGAACGATCGAGTTTCTGGGGGCCGGGCTGTGTTTTGCGCTAGTGATTCCGCCGATTACCCGTATCTACGCGTGCGAAGAAGGCTGGCCACGCAATACGTTGACGCTGATTTCGGCAGGGCTACTGGGTGTTGGGTTGTTTATCGTTACGTGCCTGTTGGCTGGACATTTTATTGGCGGCCGGCAAGGTGACATTCTTATTGGGGCCGGACTGTTCTTTTTCCTCCCGTTCGTTTACTCGTCTGTCGCGGCACAATTCGGCGTTGGTTTTCTGACAAGTGCGCACCCAAGACGCGGATCTGACAGCGGTCGTCTGGTTTGGATCATTGGTGGGATCCTACTTAGCTTGCTTGCGTTGGGGATGATTGGTTTCACGGGACTGGCGCTGCTTGCGAGCACGGCTCCAGATCCTCCTTTGTTCGAAATGCCAGTCGCGGCTAAATCCATTTCGATTGACGCACCAGCGTGGACGGACGCCGAGCAGATTGAGAAGGATACTTCGTACCTGCAAGAGAAGGGCTTCAAGCTGATTGGGGACTTTCAGCTGGAAGGGTACGAGTTCGAAACGACCCGAGTACTTCTCAATGAAGAGGAACAGATTCATGTCGAGTTGATCGACGACATACGCATCGGTCACATGTTCACGCTGTCGACGTTCTACGAGGATGGCACGGAGTTCGTTTACAGTCACACTCCCTACGAAGGCATCAAGTGGCGTCCCGCGTGCACTGTGCGCAATTTCGATTTGGACATTCAAGAGTTGCTGCCCCGCTTTCAGCAGGAACGTCCCCAGGAAGGCATCCGAGAGATTGCCGCAAGCGAAGTCGAAGCTCACATGATCGAGCAATACGACAAGGACATCAGCTACCTGCTTAGTCGCGGTGGACCAGAACCGGATGAGTTCATGGCCGTCTCCGAATCTAGCGGCAATCCGATTTCTGAGGCGCGAGCTGAAAGATTCCAGCGCATCTGGAGAAGCCAGGCCAGTGCGGCCGTTCGCCAACATTGCGTGGATATGTTGCTGGAAGACGGACAGATTCAGCCGAGCGATACGGAGCGTGTCATCTGTGTGCATTCGCTACTATCTGGATCTCAGCTCAGCGACACGTTGCGAGACGAAAGACTGTCTTGGAAGAATCGCGCCGGAACATCGGCACTGAAAGTGTCCGACGCGCTCGCCGAGAGGGACGCTGACCCGCGCGAAATGATCGCCAACTTCTTCAAAGAAGACGATCACGTTCGCTTCTTGAAGACACTGGACAAGCCGTTACCGATCGACGTTTGGGTCTTGGATGCAGAATAGGCGCAGACTGCTATTCGTTTGGTGCTAGGCGTCATTTTATTCCAGCTTTTTACTGGCTTCTGTCGCTTCTGCTATGCTGTGGGCGACAGCGAAATCCAGAAAAGGCACTGCGATGAAGTCACGTCGAATACTTGAGCAGCTTGAATCCCGACACATGCTGACTGGTGTCAGTTTTGTTGCGAATCCAATCGAAACGCAACTGCAATCGTTTACCCGAGCGATTGAAGTTGGGGACCTCAACGGTGATGGCAAATTCGATTTCGTGGCGATCGAAGACAGAGATATCGTGTGGTACCAAAACGATAGTTCGGCGGACGGACTGAGCTTTGCAAAGCAGGACTTGTCGTTCAACGACGATTCCGCACACGGAGTCCACCTAGCCGACTTAGATGATGATGGTGATTTAGACATCATTGCATCCGAGCGCCCTGACGACTTTTCTTCTGCCGGTCGACTCTCTTGGTTCGAGAACCTAGATGGAAACGGTGATTTCTCGAATGCCATCGAAATCGCTTTTTCTGAGTGGTTTTGGTTGGGCAGTATTACAACTGCTGACATGAACGGCGATGGACACCTCGACGTCTTGTTGGGAACCGGCGGCGGCTTGGGCGGGGGCGGCATTGGTTGGTACCCAAACCTGGGGAACGGCACGTTTGGTGATCCCGTGAGTGTCGTCGTGTCTGAATCGATCTCTACGATGACGCCCGTCGATATGGACGGTGACGGCGACCTAGATATTTACGTCGTATTCTCGACGGACTTCAACTGGAACTTGGTCGCATGGTTCCGCAACGATGGCGACGACTACGTGCAGCAAGACATTCATACGTCGTTCGAATTTCCGGCTGGTGGACGGCTGATTGATGTCGACAACGATGGGGATCTGGATTCGGTGCTCGGCGTCAGCGGTTTCGAGGATGACGGGCTAGGGTGGAACGAGAACCTAGACGGCAGCGGAACATTCGGTGAGCGACAGAGTCTGTATCCCAATGCACGATTGGTCGAGGGATTTGATGTCGGTGACGACGGTGACACTGACTTGCTGGTCATCTCAGGAAGTACGACGCTCGTGCTCGAAAACGAGGACGGGGGATTTGAACCACTTGCTGAGTTCAAGGAAGCCCGCAATTCAGTTGCCATCGAGGATTTGGACGGAGACGGCGATAAGGATGTTCTTACGGTCGTCTTGGATCGAGGTACATCCTCGGCCCGGCTCGAATGGTTGGAACAGGTTCGAGCAGGAGATCTCGACAACGACGGAGAGATCGGCTTTGCAGACTTCCTCATTCTGTCGGCGAACTTCGGCAAGACAGAAGTGAATGCCGACGACGGAGATCTGACCGGAGACGGCCAAGTCAGCTTCGTGGATTTTTTGATTCTTTCGAGTAACTACGGCCGAGAGGCCTAGATTCGCGAGACCCACGCATTGCCCAATCGGCCAATGCGTGGCTGCAAACTCTCGGCATGTTTCGCCATCTCGCAGAATTCTGTGGATCCCCCAGATACTTCTTGTTACGCTCTGAAGCTTGATAACGATTGCGCACGGTATATGGGTAATAGCGGTTACCCGTGTGAATCTGACAACTTTTGGGAAACCTACAGAGCCTAATGAGGAGTGCCTGATGAACACCAAATGCCCCCGCTGGGGGAGCCTGTCACTATTGTTTGCAGCGTTGATTGCTGTGCCGTGCAGTGCTCAAAGCTACTCAGATCTTGTCCTTGCGGACAATCCCATCGCCTACTGGCGTCTCGATGATGAGGCACAGGGAGGCATCTCTAACATCGGAACAGCACCAAGCATTGCCGCAACCGCTACGGGTGGTGACTTCCTAGAGCTAGGCGTTGAAGGCCTGGCTGATCCCAGTAACCCAGCAATGCGATTTGGGGGTACTGACTTCGATCTTCTCGACGAGACCGGTACTCTTTCCGGTGGTCGAGTGAACATCGCCGACAGTCCGCTAACCAACGCCGGTGGCCCTTACACCGAAAAGACGATCGAGCTTTGGTTCAGCGCGGACAATATCGATCCCGACTCGCAACAGATCATCTTTGAACAAGGTGGATCGACTCGAGGTATCTCCATCTACGTTTACGAGGGTGAAGTCGTAGCTGGCGTACACAACTCGAATAACGATGATGGTGCGTTGTCTACTCCGTGGCCTGCGGGTACCGGTGCCGAGCGAGGCCTGGCATTTGTGAAGGCTGAAATTGAAGCCGACACCCCTTACCACCTAGCGCTGGTAATGGACGGTGACGCTGATGGTTTCGAAGGCACGATCACTGGCTACCTAAATGGCGAGTCCATGGGGGTTGTCGAGGGAATCGGACGACTCTTCGCTCACACCGATGACACACATATCGGTGGCGGCATGCAAACTCTGTTCGAAGACGGCGGAGTGGGTACGGACATTGATTTAGAACTCCGCTACTTCGAAGGCGTCATCGACGATGTGGCTCTGTACAACCGAGCCCTTTCGGCCGGACGAATCGGAGTGCATCTTGGAGCTGAAGTTAGTGCGGATCTGAACGGCGATGGAGCTGTTGACTTCGCTGACTTCCTGTTGATTTCTGCAAACTTCAACGCTGAAGGCACGGAAGGCGACGTTGATTTCGACGAGTTCGTGGGGATGAGCGACTTCGTGATCTGGAGAAACCAGTTCGACGCTGGTGGAGGTGCTGGTGAGGCTGCTGCTGTACCAGAACCGTCTGCCGGAGTGCTGGGTATCGTCAGCCTTGTCGTAGTTTCTTTGATCCGACGGCGACGCGTCCGTTAGCTTTCCCAATCGATGATGCACAACAGTTGGAGTTCATACTCAATGAGATACAAAACAAACACGTGGGCGAAGCTGGCAGGTTGTGCCGCCATGCTTTGCTCCTACGCAACCTTACAGGCACAAGATGTCTTCCTGCTGGTCGACCGAACCAGCGGCGCAGTAGACGTTGTCTCTAATGGCAACTTGGAAGTTGATGGCTACGAGCTTACCTCACCAGCGGGACGATTTGCCCCGGACGGTTGGAACAGTCTCGCTGACCAGGGAGTTGCCGGTTGGGAAGAAGCCAACCCAAATAGCTCTGGTATCTCCGAGCTGAACTGGGCAGGCTCCACCGCACTTGAAGGTGGATCGCCCGTTTCGCTAGGAGCCCCTTACTCAGGCGGAGCAACACTTCCGCGTGACGAAGACGTTGCTTTCCGTTATTCGATGCCTGGCAACAATGTGGGCGAAGGCATCGTGCACTACACCGGACTCACACCTGTGCCGACGATCACTGTTGATCGATCTTCAGGTGCCGTAAGTCTTTCGAATCCGGGCAGCTTTCCAATCACGGCATACAGCATCAGTTCGTCTGACGGTTCGCTGAATGCTGACGCGTTCAACAGCCTGTCAGCACAAGGCGTTGATGACTTCACTGAAGCTAACCCGCTAGGTGATCTGATCAGTGAACTAAGTCTGAACAGCGAAGTTGGTTTCGGCGCGGATACTTCCTTTGACCTGGGAAACATCTACGGTGGCGGCGATCTATCGCTTAACTATGCAACCGCAGACGGAAGCATCGGCGAAGGTGTGGTTAATTTCGCCGGCGCAATTCCTGACCTTGTGTTGCAAGTCGACATCTTCAGTGGCGAAGCGACTATCCAAAATATGTCGGCGAACGCTGGTCCGTTTGATGTGATTGGTTACGCCATCACTTCGCCAAGCGGCACGCTTTCGCTGGACAGCTGGAATAGTCTCAGCGACCAAGGTGATGACAACTGGGTCGAATCGAATCCTCGAGGCGACTCTATCGCCGAGTTGAATACTGCCAGTTCACTCTTGTTTGAAAACGGTGTTGCCGTGTCTCTCGGGAACATCTTTGGTGGAACGCAGGATCTGCAATTCGAATACGGCACGCTTGAAGGCACTGCTTTGGGAACCGTCGAATACGTTCTTAACGTTGGCGATACTGCTCCGACATGTGGAGACATCGCTGCGTCACGTGCAATCGCAGGTGACTTGAACGGTGATACCGCGGTGAACTTTGCCGACTTCCTCGTGCTTTCGAACAACTTTGGGCAGAACGTCGATTCCTACGAAGACGGTGACATTGATTGCAATGGCAACGTCGCCTTCGCGGACTTCCTCGTGCTCTCAAACAATTTTGGCCAAACCGCCGGAGCTGCTGCCAGCGTTCCGGAGCCGGCGACAAACATCCTAGTCATGTTTGCTGTCAGCTTGGTCTTACCGCTGCGAAAGCGCAAGCGGTTCGAGTAAAGCCAGTGTGGACCAAAACAAGAATACAAATAAGCGTGACGACAAAATGAAAACAAAAATCTCACTTATTGCATTGGTGCTGCTGTTCGCAGCAAACCCACTGCATGCTCAACAAACCGTGTTCTCCACGACGTTCGACTACGATGACTTCCCCTTTGTCATCGAACCGACGGATCTCAACGGAGCCATTGATCAGATTGGTGAATGGTCCGGCGATGAATTTCCGGAAGTCGCTGGAGGTGACATCCTTGAAGCACCTGACTCCGTCGGAATCGTACCGAGTCCGTATGGTGGAGACTTGCTGCTTGTCGACCGTCCGTCTGGTGACGCAGATGGAAACGACGTTATCGGTTCGTATTTCGCCGATTTCACCGAACCGGTCGCATTGCTAGGTGCTGAAGTTTCGTTCCAAGTTGGAACTCGTCGAACTGGCGGAAACAACGAGAAGGACTACTCGGTGATCGGTCGCGGTAGCGACGGCCAAGAGTCGTTCAATCTTCGTATCGGCACCAACAACAACGGCGGCGAGCGATTGGGTTACGTTACCGACGGTGGCGATACCGTTGTGTTTGATCTTCCGACCGTTGTTGGCAACGACAACGTAAACGACCTGGACAATACCGGGGGCTTTACCCTGGAAAATGGACCTGGTTTTGGTGCGGAAATCGCCAACGTGAAATTGCGTCTCGGGCCATCTGGATTCACGATCGACTTCTCTTATCCAGAGGAAGGTACCAGTGGATTTGCAAATGCTTACACGTCGGCTCAGTTGCCGTACAACGGCGATGCGATGGACCTGGCACAGCTTGAGTTCACGTACGAAGGCAGCACGGCAACGGGAAGAAACTCTGGCTACATCCTCGACGAAGTGATGGTTGTGGGTTTCGATGAAGTACTGCAGGGTGACTTCAACTTTGATGGTGAAGTGGACGATGCGGACTACGCAATCATCCGCGACAACTTCCTCACAGGAAGTTCGTACGAAGACGGTGACTTCAACTTTGATGGACGCGTGAACATCGACGACTTCGCCGGTCTCAAAGCCGCCGTTTCTGGTGTCGAAGGTGCTGTTGTTCCTGAGCCAAGTGGACATGTCATGTGCATGTTCATCTTGGGGGCATTGGGACTCTTCCGTCGTCGAATCTCTCGTAAGCTCACCGTCACTGCTGCGTGTGCGGTTGCCCTTTCGGCAACGTCACTGAACGCGGCAGACTTCGACGGTCGCTACATCCGAGTAACGGGCGACCAGATTAACAACACCGCAGAAGCCCTTGGCATTCTTCGTGGAACTGCCGCTCCTCGGACGATCGTCGAAGACGTACGCGGCTCGGTCGAGTTTATCGATCTCGGCGGAGGCGGTGGTACTTTTCCTGATACGGCTCCTTACCTGAACGGAACTGCGGACACGTCCCAAGATGACTTCCTGCAGCAAATGACCGGCTTGGTAACGATCCCAGCTGGTGATTGGTCGATTGGTTTCGGCAGTGATGACGGCGGAACGGTTATCCTCTCTGGTGTGGAGTTTTCTGCACGTCACAATGCAACCGCTGGTACAGCTGACGACGAAGTCCGTTTCAACGGTACGCGTGGTCACGGTTGGACTATGGGTGAATTCAGTTTGGATGAACCGCTCACTACGCAGTTCGAAGCAGTGTTTTTCGAGCGTGGCGGCGGTGACAGTTTCGAGGTTGCGATCCTTGATGACTTAGTCGGTTCGAATGACCCCACGGATTTCGAAATCATTGGCGACGGAGTCTTGGGATGGGAAATCTTGGAGATTACTCCCGGTGACTTTGATCTGAACGGATCTGTCGAGTTCACTGACTTTCTGACACTCGCGGCAAACTTCGGAACAGGAACGCTCAACTCGCAAGGAGATATCAACTTCAGCGGGCGAGTTGACCTGGCCGACTTTGTTGAGTTCCGAGACATCTTTACGTCTCAAGCGGCTGCCGCTGCACCGGTCCCAGAGCCTTCTTCGACGGCTCTGATTCAACTCGGGCTCTTGGCTGGGCTCGGATTGCTACGCCGACGTCGCTAAATCGGTAGCACCAACCCATCGAAATTCTTCAAAGGCCACCAATTAGATTGGTGGCCTTTTTGCGTTGGGCTGTACACTTCTCCGAACGTTCATGGACGCTGGTTCTCGCAATTTTTTGCGGCGTTACTGCAGAAATGAGCGAAAATAGACGTTCCCCCGCCTCGAATTCCAAGAATCCGGAAAGAGGCGTGAGGCGCGCTGGACCATTTTCTCGCCATACATCTACGGCGGCAAATCATGAAACCGAATACCAACCTAGAAGCGATTTTCTCCGAAGCGATCGAGCTATCGGATCCGGCACGTCGAGGTGCATACCTCGATGAAGTCTGCGCCGGTGACGTGCAGCTTCGTAATCGTGTGCGCCGCTTGGTGGACGCCAGCCAGCGTGCCGACTCGTTCATGGACGAGCCTGCCACGATCATGCGATTCCCGAACGATGCCAGGGAATTGTCGCATGATGGCCCGGCACTTGACGCTTTGTCTCAATTCGTCGGCGAGCAGCCCGGCGACGCGGTGGGACGCTACCGGTTGCTTGAGTGTGTCGGTGAAGGCGGGATGGGGCAGGTTTTCAAAGCCGAGCAGTCCGAACCGATTCAACGGACCGTCGCTCTAAAGCTGATCAAACCTGGTCTCGATACCAACGAGGTTCTTGCGCGGTTCGAAACGGAACGACAAGCATTGGCTGTGATGGACAGCCCCCACATCGCGAAGGTCTTGGACGCTGGTGCGACCGACAAACGTCGACCTTTCTTCGCTATGGAATGGGTCGATGGGCAGGCGATCACGGATTTCTGTAACGCCGAACGCCTGACGACTCGCCAGCGACTTGAGCTGTTTGTGAAAGTGTGCCGAGCCATTCAGCACGCCCACCAAAAGGGCATTATCCATCGTGACATCAAACCGTCTAACGTGCTCGTCGCAAATTCATCGGGTGGCCATCAGCAAGACGCGGAGCCCAAGGTAATCGACTTTGGTATCGCCAAAGCCATTTGTGCGGACTCAGACGAGTCACCTGTTACTCGAATTGGCGAGCTGGTTGGAACGCCCGCATACATGAGCCCTGAACAGGCGACGTTGGAAGAAGACGTCGACACACGCAGTGATGTTTATTCGTTGGGTGCGCTGCTGTACGAATTATTGGTTGGTATCCCGCCATTCGGGCACGATCAGTTGAAGCCTCTGACACGCGATGAAATGCGTCGTGTCATCCGAGAGGAAACGCCCAACCATCCCAGCATGGCTCTGCGATCGCTGTCCAATGCTCAGCGGCGAAGCGACGGAGAGCAACAGGCTCAAATTGCCACGGTCAGAAACCAGGGAAAGACGGTGGCTCACACCGTAGCGACCGCCAGGCGATCGACGCCGCAAAAACTGTCTTCGCAGTTGCGGGGCGAGCTTGATTGGATCGTAATGCGGTCACTTGAGAAAGATCGAGACCGTCGATACTCCACTGCGGCCAGCTTTGCAGATGACGTCGAACGTTATCTGAAGAACGAGCCGGTTGTCGCCAGGCCGCCGACGTACCTTTATCGACTGCAAAAGTTTGCAGCCCGGAACAAGTTGGCGATCGCCGCGTTGTCAACGATCGCGGCAACCGTGTTGATTGCAACTGGAATCACTGCCAAGGCATTGCACAGCGCTTGGCTGTCTATGTCACGGGAGGCCTCGGAAAAGCGTGTGCTTGCTCAGCACGTTGAGTTCGTCAACGAAGGCTTGTTTGCACAGGCCAACCCGCTTTCCGAGCCCAACCGTGAAATCAAGCTGAGAACTGTCCTTGATCGAGCGTCGCAATCCCTCAGTCGCCAGCGATTCGAGCAACCCAAAGTGGAAGCGACGATCCGCATCACTCTGGGCCGCGCTTACTATGGCTTGGGTGAGTATGCTCAAGCACTTACGCACTTCAAGCGAGCGTCTGAGATTCGCAAGGAAGTCCTGGGGCCCAGCGACGGAGAGTCCATCGCTGCCCATGTCGAATACGTTCAAACGCTGCTTGCCAGTGGACAAATCGAAGTCGCCGAAATCGAGTTGTACCGATTGAAGGTGATCGCCGAGCCTGTATTGGAAGAGAATGATCAACTCATGCAGGCCATTCGCGAATTAGAGGCCTCGTGTTTGGAGTCGAGCGGTGATCACGCCCAAGCCGAGGCGCTATTACGGGATCAGTTGGCATTGCACTTGGCGACGGTCGGTGAAGATCACGTGGCCACGCACAGGGCCAAGTCCAAGTTGGCGTTTGTTCTGCAGTCGCAACAGCAATACGACGAAGCACTGGAGCTGCTTTCGGAAGCTCATTCCGGATTGCTTGAAGCTAACTTTCGCTGGGACCCGGTAGCGCTGCGTGTCACGTCAAATTTGGCCACGCTGCACGTCGCGCGGCAGGAGATGCAGCGGGCGAAGTCAATTTACGGGGCGACGATTCCGAAACTCGAGCGAGCGTTGGGGCCAGAGCATCCGCAGACGCTTACCGCGAAACATGGGCTTGCGTTGGTGAACTTCTCCGAAGGGAATTTGCAGGTAGCTGCGGCAAGTCTGAGTGACGTCTTGAAGCGGCAGCGCGAGCACCTAGGCACTGCCCATCCAAGCACGTTGACGACCATTCACAATTTGGCGTTGGCAAGAAAGGCGTTGGGGCAAGCGAAAGATGCGGAAGAGCTGCTGACCGAGGAACTAGATGCTCGTTTGGAGCATTTTGGGATCCAACACGATTCCACCAGGGAAACACTTTCGAGTCTTGCTTTTCACCACCTCGAACAATCTGAATTCGTCAAGGCGATTCAACGCTACCAGCAGTTGGTCGGTAAGCCCGATCCGAATTTCGTGGACCACGATATGAGCTCCGTGGTCGCCCTAACGATGTTGGGGTTCTGTCAGCTAAAGGCCAAGGAAACAGTGGACGCGTCGACTTCGCTTGAACGAGCTCAGTCGGCTATCGACCAATTGCAACCGGAACACTGGCTGTCGAACGTGGTCAGTAGCTTGCGGGGTGAGGCGTATTGGAAACTGGATCGACGTGCTGAAGCAGAAGAGGCATTGCTTCAAGGATACGACGGTCTCAAGGCTCGCCATGCGGAGATTCCGCAGCGGTGGCAACCGATGGGCTTGCGCGCGGCGACGCGTCGCTTAGCCGAATTCTACGAGAGTGCTGATTCGGACGAGACGCGGAAACAAGCTGCGCAGTATCGAATCGAACAACGGGAACTGAGAGCATCGAACCTGCGTCAAACAGAGACTCAGGTTGGAGTAAGGGAAAGGTTTAGGAACAACCAAGATGGCAATACAGACTAACGGCTCTCTGTCGCACAACGTCGATGGAGGAATTCAAACACAACCACGCAATGCGGTTGCAATTATCTCTCATCGGCGGCGATCAGACCCGTTGGTTGCCACCTACCTAGAACAAATTCGAAAATGCCCGTTGCTGACTCGCGACGAGGAAGCTTCTATCGCCAACCGAATGCGGAAGAGTCGAGATCTGTTTCGGCGACTCGTTTTGTCCCACGATTGGGTGCTTTCCAAAGCGGTGACGCTGTTGGAAGACGTTTTGGCCGAATCCAATCGCTTCGACCGAGTCATCAACATTGGCGTCCGCGAAAAAGCAAGGAAGCAAGAATTGATGACGTTGCTCGGTCAGACATTGGCTCCGCTAAAGCGTTTGTTGAAGCAAAATGCCCGAGACGCCAAAGTGTTGGATTCAGAAGTTGCCACAACTGTTCGACGTCAAGTCCGTCAGCGAATTCGTGTACGAAAGCTGAAGGCAACGACGCTGATTGAACAATTTGGCATTCGAGTGCAATACATTGAGGCTTGGTGGCATGAGTTCCGATCAGCGGGCGACCCTGATGCACGGCGCGTTCGCAGAATTACTCAGGTGTATCGCACCTTCCAGGCAGCAAAAAGGCGATTGGCGAATCACAACGTGCGATTGGTCGTTTCAATTGCAAAGCGATACAACCATTCCGAACTTTCATTGCTGGACCTCATTCAAGAGGGCAACATTGGCTTGATGGCTGCGGTCGAAAAGTTCGATGCTCGTCGCGGCTTGCGTTTTTCGACCTACGCGACGTGCTGGATCATGCAGATGATTCGAAAAGCGATCGTGGAGAAATCTCGTAGCGTACGCCTGCCCGTGGCCGCCGCCGATCGCGTTGAAAAGGCGGCAGCGAGGATGAGTGAAGCTTGTCAAAAGATGGGTCGTCGTCTGAGCTGCGAAGAGCTTGAAGATGTGGCCAAATTCAAAGGCGAAGAATTCCGCTGGATCCCAAGTGCCAGTTCCCCGACGGTCTCGTTAGACCAAACTGTTGGTTCGACCGAGGACTTTGCGTTGCACGAGTCACTAGCACAGGCTCGTGAGGAGTTGCCCGACGTGACTGCTCGGCGATCTGAAATCCGCCGTATTTTGAATGACATATTGTCGCGTTGGGAGCCACGCGAACGTGCCATCATTCGCTTGCGTTTCGGCCTAGATTCACCGAAGACATTGACGCTGGAAGAGGTGGGCCGAAAGCTCCGAATGTCCCGGGAACGCGTACGGCAACTTGAAAAGGCTTCCCTGACTCGCTTGCGTGAACAATTGGCCTTCGTGCACGCTGAAGCTGTGTAGTAAGTTCGAGGCGGAGCTACCAAACTTATGAAGGCCCAACCGAATTGGTTGGGTCTTTCGCGTTCGGTTATTTATTGTTGCGAGGAGCGGCAACTCGTACTGCGTCAGGACTCGGAATTGGAGTTACCTGTAGTGGGATTCGCCAGAATTCTTCGGCATCCGGGAGTTTTGGCGACGACCACTACCCCAATTCTTAGACCTGGCAAAGCACTAGCGTGTTTGTCGATTTCCGGCCAGCTTGTACGTGCGATGCGTCGATATCGTGATTCAAATCAGCTTTGCTCATAGGTAGCGGAGCAGAAAACGCCGAAGAGGCTATCTCACAGTGCATCGCAACGGGCTGTGGAGTCCAGCACGCATTGGGTAGGATTGAAGTCTGAAATAACGATCTTGAACTGCAGGCGTGATCATGAATAAAGATCGCGATGACGCCGTTTCAACATTGGGCACGGGCCTGCACAATTACTGTCTCGGATGTGTGCGTGGCGGTTTAGATTGCAAATGACTCTTGATACTGACTTTGACACCCGCGAACGACTTACGTTATGGATTTCCAAGTAGGCCAACTGAGCAACGCCAGCTGGATTCTGTACGTTGTGGTGATCTTTGTTGTCTCCGCCGTTGCGATGGTGATGCATCGTCGTGCCGTGCGGGATTTTGCAACTCCCAATCTGTTGCAGCGGCTGCTACCCAGTGGAATCGTTGCTAGAAGTATCGTCTCGGCCGCACTTACGCTGTTCGCCATGTGCTTCTTGGTGATCGCGTTGCTCGATATTCGATGGGGCAAAGTCTGGCGTGAAGTTCCACAGCGCGGAATCGAAGTCATCTTTGCTCTAGATGTATCTCGCAGCATGTTGGCTCAGGACGTGAAGCCGAGTCGGCTGGACCGAGCGAAGCAAGATATCAAAGACATCGTGAACGAAATGGAGGGAGATCGCGTTGGCCTGGTGTTGTTCGCGGGGGATGTGAAACGACACGTGCCTCTCACAAACCACTATGACGACTTCAAGCAAAGCTTGGATGAAGTGGGGCCACACAATATTTCTCGCGGTGGATCGAATTTGGGGCAGGCAATTCGTGTTGCATCTGAATCGTTCTTAGAAAAGAGTGCCGATCACAAAGCACTGGTGCTGATTACCGACGGTGAGGACCACGAGAGTAAGCCCGTATCGGCGGCCGTTGATGCACGTGACGAGTTGGGTGTGCGGATATTTACGGTAGGCCTTGGAGATATGCAGCAGGGGGCCCGTATTCCCATGCAAACCAGATCTCGACAGCCCGCGTATATTGAACACGAAGGCCAACAGATCTGGTCCAAGTTGAACGGTGAAGTACTCAAGAAGATCGCTTCGGTCACTGAAGGGGCCTACATTCCGGCGGGTACGAAGCAGGTCGATATGGCAGCCGTGTATCACCGATTCATTCGTTCGATCGAACAACAAGAATTTGATACCGCCAAGATCAACTCGTACGTTCCTAGGTATCCGTGGTTTTTGGGAGCCGCGTTGCTACTATTGATTGTTGACACCGCGATCTCGGTTTGGCCGCGTCGCTTGGCGAACGCGAATACACAAGCGTTTGGAGCTTTCGCAGGCAGCGACCGAAGGTAGTCGCGGGGGAAGCGAGGCAAAGAACATGACCGACGCCATGGATCTAACAAGAAGACTGATTTGTCGAACGGTGAGCGGCGCTGCGCTGATAACCGTCGTTCTTTGTGTCATCGCCTCCGGGGTTGCTCGTGGGGAAGAAGAGCAGGGCTTTGAAGAGTTGGTTGTGTCGGCAACTTCGAAGCTGAACGCCGGTGATTTCCATGCAGCTATTGAAGGTTATGAACAGGCGTTTGCGAACGGGAATCCAACACCGCAAATGATCTACAACAAGGCTATCGCACACTATCGTCAGGGTGACACGGCAACGGCACGGCAGTTGTTTGCACAAGCTGCAGATGCCCCTGAGCTCGCGGCGAAGGCTCGCTACAACATGGGCAATACCGACTATGCCGAAGCGGTGGAAATGTGGAAGCGTGTTCAGAGCCAGGGGAAGCAGCCCGTGGATGAGTCGGCAGAAGTTCCAAGCATCGACCAGACCATTAGCAAGCTCCGAACCGCAATTTCGCACTATAAACGAAGCCTAGCCACCGACGCGACGGATGCTGATGCTCGTGCGAACATCGAGTCAGCCCACAAGTTCGCTCGCAAGTTAGAAGAATTCCAGAAAGAACAGGAAAAGCGCCAGCAACAAAATCAACAGCAAGACCAGCAACAGAATCAGCAAGACAAGCAGAACGAATCAGACGGCACCAGCGAGGACGAG
>CAYQMZ010000043.1:18831-19555 GCA_964418725.1 uncultured Pirellulaceae bacterium | reverse complement strand
AGTCGCATTATAGTGAGTTTGGCTTTGCGATCGGGTCGAAATGGCCCTGAAGATTGCACGCCAAGAAACTATGCAGTGCGGCTGCGAAACACTGACGGAATGAACGAGACCCTCGGAGAGAGTTTCCCCGAGGGTCCACGTTGTGTTTCTTTCTTGCGGACACTGATCCTAGGACTTAGAGATTAGTTGGCAGTCTGAACTTCGCGGGTAGCGAAAGTGAGCCGCTGCCGCCTTCGATTTTGCGTCGCTGGTGGCGTCGTAGGATGCGCAGTGATTCTTCGGGCAATGTCTCAAGCCCTTGTAGACTCAAATGGCGAAATCCGCCTGACACAAGTGCCGCGGCTACGTCGGGATCGAGTGTTTTCACGGAATTCATCGTGAGGCCTTCAGCCTTAATCTGCACCAAAGACTCCGCAGTTGCGATGTCCAGCGTTTGAATTCCATTGAGATCCAAGTCTGTACCCTGGAACGCATGTAACGACTCGGCTGCTTCTAAAGAAAGCGTATTCAAACCGTTCAGCGACAGCCAACCCTTGTGTTTCGTTAGCGCCTTGGCCACGTCTTTGTTGAGCGAGGTTAGACCGTTCAACTGCAGCCAACCGTTGCCTGCCAGTGACTCAGCGACCTCCGCGGATACGTTTCGAAGTTTCGGCAACGCGAGGCCGCCGTCGTGGAACGCTAACGCTACCGCCGCTTCAGCACTTAGGTTTCGGACACCTAGTTG
>CAYQMZ010000043.1:0-18821 GCA_964418725.1 uncultured Pirellulaceae bacterium | reverse complement strand
GCAGGGCGCTTGCACAAGAAGCAAGTTCGCTGGCCACCTCTGGCGAAATCGCATCGAGTCCGTCTAGTACGAGCCAAGTCCCGTGTTTCCTCGTGAGCGCCCGCGCCGTATCGACCGTCAGTTGATTGACCTTTGGGAAACTCAGGGTTCCCTTGGATGTTGACAGTGCTGTCGCTGATTCTTTGTCGAGTGCCGAGAGATTGGGAAACACTAAACGTGATTTGTACGAGGTTAGTAGCTTGGCTTCACCCGGTGTGAGATGGCTATACGGGAATACAACTTCGGGATACTCTGCCCGTTGCAGTACCAACAGCACTCCGCTTTCGCCAAAGCTCACGCTCGTCGGAAACGCAGAAGGAAACTCGTCGGTATCGTAGCGATAGAAGAGTGTGAGGAACTCATCCTGGATTCGATAAATGGCTTTGCGTTCGGCACCATCTAGGTTGAGGGTGATTCTTCTCGGGCCCGCGCCATCGGCGATTTGCCACGTACCCTTGGAGGGGACCTGGGCGTCATTCGCCGTGGGGTTCACGGTGATGAAATGATCCTTGTGGAAGGAATACCGCGTTCGCTCGTAGTCACTCTTACCTTTGATTCGCCAATGCAATGGGACGTGCACAACCTCCCAATCGCCAAGAATTCGCTGTCGGTCGCCCACCGTGACTCGACCACTGGTTTGCGTTGGTTGTTCGTCGGGTAGTGAAGAAACGATTCTGCCGAACTTGTCCGGAAACGCGCCGAAATTCGTGGCTGAGTAGGGACGTGTGGACTCTCTGACTACATAGGATGTCGACAGAATGACCGCTAGAAGGCTGCTACCGATGAGTAGTTTCATGACGTTCTTCTTCGTGAATAGAGTTTTTCTGCGCAATACAGCGGGTAGCGGATTTGTACTCGGTTGCTGGACGTGACCGAGGCAAGCGTCGAGAAGCTCGTGGACTTCTGATGCTGATCGATAGCGATCGTCTCTGTGCTTCGCCATCAGCTTGTTCACGACTAATTCCAGCCATTCTGGAATCTCTGAATTGAGTTTCCGGATTGGCACTGGTGCTTCGTCAATGATCTTTCGCATCACGCCGTAAGAAGTTGCATCACGGAAAGGTGCTTGGCCTGTGCACAACGCGTACAGTACACATCCCAAACTAAACAGATCGCTCTTCTGGTCGACTAGATCACCACGCGCTTGCTCGGGCGACATGTATTGGGGAGTTCCGGCAATCGAACCTAACTGTGTGACCGTGTTGTCATCGACGGCACGTGCGAGGCCAAAGTCGGTAATCGTGACTCGTTCGACGCCTTCTTCCAACAGAATGTTCTCTGGCTTGATGTCTCGATGCACCAGTCCTTGTTCATGAGCTGCGTCAAGTCCCGCGGCGATTTGAGAGCCGATACGAAGTAGCTCCACGACAGGCAATGGCCCCTCCTTTTCAAGCCGCCTTTGCAGCGATCCACCGCGAATGCAAGCCATTACTAGGTACGGCAGAGGCGACTCGCTGGAAACACTGTGAATGGGAATGACATTGGGGTGCAAAACGGCGGCAGCCGCTTTCGCTTCGCGAGCAAATCGTTTTCGGGCGTTTTCGTTGTTGGCCAATCGCGGGCTCATGACCTTCACGGCCACGATACGATCTAACGACGGATCGATCGCCTTGAGGACAACGCCCATGCCACCGACTCCGACCACTCCCGTCACCTCGTAGGTTCCCAGTCGTCCCAGATGGCTTGGATCTTCTGAAGGAACCAACGAATCTAGGACTTCCTTAACTACTGCAGATTGATCCGTTCGTGGACCGCACTGCGTGGCCGCAGAGTAGTCGGCGTTACCTGCTTGATCGAACTTGGAGGGCTGTAACATCTCCGTCACTTTTGACCAGTCGTTGGCATCACCAGCTTGCGACGCCATCCGCTCGCGGCAAGTTGGGCATTCGTCGAGATGCGCGATGAATTCTGCGTCGCCCAGTTCATAATTGTCCGAAGCCAAGAATTGTTCGATCCGTTGGTCGTCACATCCCGCGGCTGGTTGTTGAGGGGCATTCATAACGTTTCTCCTGCGGTTCGTTGAACTTCCGATTTAAGTCGCTTGAGTGTGCGACTCCGAGCTGCGTAGACGACGCCCAATGATTTGCCGAGCGTTTTTGCAACCTCCTGACAATCGCGCCCTTGGATGACGGTTAGCTCGAACGCTTGCCACGTCAGCGGACTGACATCACTCTTCACGGTCGCGGCCGCGCGAAGATATCGCTCACGCAAGGTCTCGTTTTCGAGTTCACTTCTTGCGTCCACTGTGTCGGGATGATTGGCCAGCATTTGGTCGGCCACCGATCCGTCGACGCCTTGCTGACGAGATGATTTGCTCATCGCCGTGAGAATCGCATTGCTGGCGACCTTGCGTAGCCAATGTCGAAATCGAACGCCAGGTTGTGGTTCCCACCGCTCGATCGACTTTGCGACCCGCACGAGGACGTCTTGCGCCAGATCCTGGGCGTTGGAATCCTGCATGCCTCGTCGACGAGCCATGCGATAAATAACGGGACGATAAATCTGTACGAACTCCGTCCAGGCATCGCGATTCTCGAGCGATTGGATGTTCGCCAGAAGCAGGGATTGGGTTTCGGGAAATTCAGTCATTTGCCACCTCCAAGTAGCTAAACCTTGGCTCGAACTGGATTCTGACACGAAACCTTGAAATTCTCTCGAATTGTCGAAAATCCCGAGAATTAGCGTATCTGGCCAGCGAAACAAGTTGCGTTTAGCCGAAAGGCGAGCAAATCGCACAGCAAGATGTGCGATTGGACGGACGGGAGACGACCGTTCGAGGGAGTGGATTTTCCAGAGTCACCAACGGCTGGATGGCCGAGGCTCTCAGGTAGCGGCTAAGTGCTGTGCAGGCGCACCGCCGATTGCGATGCGCCTGCGTTAGCAACTAGTCACGCTCACTTTTTTCGTTCGCTGGAGAAAACGTCCCCGGTTGGCTTCGCGGGCAAAGTGGCCTTCCAGTCCTCAAGTTGCTTCGATAGCTCAGCGACGATCTTTGGTTGGGATGCTCGCTGGTCGTTCGTTTCGTAGGGGCTTGATGCAATGTCGTACAGTTCGACGTGGCTGCCGTCCTGGTTGCTCACCAGTTTCCAGGTCTTGTGTACAACAGCGAATGAGACCCAGTGATCAGGCCGAGTCTTCGGAGCAGGCCAACGAGCTCCGTACTTCCAAAACAAAGGCTTGTCCCGCGTCGGCGATGGCTTTCCTTGCAACGTTGCCACCTGACTAATGCCGTCGGGCGTGTAGTCATTCGGCAGATTGACGCCGGCGATTTCGCAAAATGTAGGAAGTAAGTCGACAGCCGAAATCAGCGAGCGATCGTCAATTTTGCCGGCTGGAATTCTCCCTGGCCAACGAGCAATAAAGGGAACGCCGACGCCACCTTCAAACAACGATGCCTTGTAGCCTCTGCGGCCGCCGGTGATTCCCTTCGAAGCAGCAATGCCCCATCCAGCGCCCGTTGCAGTGTCATAGCTCAGTTTCAATTCACTTTTGCCCGCCGCCCTAGCCGGGCCGTTGTCGGAGCTAAAGATCACCAGCGTATTGTCAGTGACGTTCAGTCGATCGACCGCGTCCAGCACTTCGCCAACTCGATCGTCCGCATGCGATAACACCGACGCATAGATTCGATCGGTTTCGCTTTTCATATCACGAAACCGCCATTCGTATTTTGGCACGGTGTGGAAGGGAGTGTGCGGCTCATGGAGCCAGAGATTCACGAAGAACGGTTTGTTTTTTGCGACGGCCTGCTCGATAAAGGCGACCGTATGTTTCGAGTCCTCGTGCACAGGCATCTGTTCGCCGGCGCAGTTGAAGGCACCGTACTCGTCGTAGCCGTAGATTCCAGGCAGTGGTGAATCCGGGATCATGTTGTTTGCCAGATGCCACTTACCGTAGTGCGCTGTAGCGTAACCAGCTCCTTGTAGCATTCGAGGCAGTAGCGTTGCCTTCGGATCCAGCCAATCCGGCATATTTCGTTTCGCGTTGCTGGGGACCCAAGCGAAATGGCCATCGATGTTGTAACGAGCCGGGAAGTGGCCCGTCATGACCGCCGTCCGGCTTGGTGAGCAAACACCGCTGGCGACGGTGAAACGGTGGAAATCAGTTCCCTCCCTCGCTAGCCGATCGATGTTAGGCGTCTTCACATATGGATGGCCATGGCAGCTCAGGTCACCCCATCCCCAGTCATCGGCAAAGATAAAAAGAATGTTGGGCCGATCGCCTTGGGCGAAGGCATCCAACGTACACAGGGACAATAGCAAGACTGCAAAGATAGATTTCATAGCTGCTTGGTTGCTTGGTTTGAACAGACTTGGGTTCGTCCGGCTGTGAACCGCAAAATTCAAGTGATTGCTTGGGCGACGTAAATCTAGCAGGTCGCCAATCCACCGTCTTTGATGTTGCGGCCGCCGACTATCAAGAATTGGACAGAAAGCTGGGCGCAGTTGTTTCTGAGTTGCGCCGAAGTCCATGTTTGCTGCCAGAAATGTCAGCAAAGTTCTAAAGAACCTGTCACAAACGTCGTGCTAATACGGAGTATTCCAGGGCTAGTCACACCACGTTGTTGCTACTTTGGAATCAGAAAAATGAAATACGCAAAAATCTACGCCGTCGCTTGCCTGGCTTTCGGTTATTTGACATTGGATGCGTCGGCGCAAATCACGGAAACCGGCACCCAAGGATCGCCGACCACGGTGATCGAAAATCTGCTGAACTGTGCGGGAGGTCGTGTGAGTGGCGTCGGAACGATTACTGCGTCAGACGGTACCGAGTGGACCGTGCCGGCCCAGACCAACTATCAAACGGGGCCCTTTGCAACAGACCTGTACAACTCGTGTAGCGGCGTAGAGATTTCCGGCACAGCCCAGTTGGATCTGGATAGTGTCCCCATCGTGGAGGTCGATCCCGATGGCGAGGTCATCACGGGATATATCTTTGCCGACAACTACTTCGAGCTTTACGTCAACGATACGCTGATCGGAATCGACGCGGTCCCTTTCACGCAATTCAACTCAAGTGTCGTGCGGTTTCGTGTGAGTGAACCGTATTCCTTGGCTGCCCTCCTGGTTGATTGGGAGGAGAATCTTGGTTTGGGTTCCGAAGCCAACCGCGGCACAAGCTACTTTCCCGGTGACGCTGGATTCGTAGCTTCTTTTCGCGACGAGAATGATGAAGTCGTCGCAATCACTGACTCCAACTGGAAGGCGCAGACGTACTATATCGCCCCGGTCGATGACTTGGATTGCGTTGCCGAAGTCAATGGCGAACGACTATCTGAAACGTGTTCCACGGCTGGCGTGAACGATGGCACGGACTTCTATGGGGTCCACTATCCACAGCCTGAAGGTTGGACAGGCGTTGGTTTCGACGACTCGGCATGGCCGAACGCTCATGTCTACACTAACGACACTGTTGGTATCAACAACAAGCCGGCCTTCACGAATTTTCCCGACTTGTTTGACGATGCTCCCAACGACGCACAGTTTATTTGGACATCAAACTTGGTGCTGGACAACTTAGTTCTTGCCAGAACGACGGTTGGAGAATTGACCAACGAATTGCTGGGCGACTTTAACGGCGACGGTCTTCTCAATGCAGCCGATATCGATCAATTGTGTTCTGGCGTAGCAGTCAACGATTCGACGTTCGACCTGACAGGTGACGGTATTGTCGACAGCGGTGATCTGTCGATTTGGGTCGAGACGATTGCAGAGACCACGTTCGGCGACGCAAACCTGGATGGCAGTGTCGGGTTCGACGATTTCCTGGCGTTGTCTGACTCCTTCGGAGAGAGCGGCGGTTGGGCCGCTGGTGACTTTGATTGCAGTGGCAATGTTGAATTCGCTGACTTTCTTCTGTTGGCGGACAACTTTGGAGCCGACACCGCAGCGCAGGCTGTTCCTGAACCGTCGGCTCCGTGGACGATGTTCGCGCTCGTGTGCCTTACCTTCTGTGCAACTCGGAAGTCTCGGAGGTAGGGACTTCAGGTGGTGAGCTGACGATCTGCTATTGGTCGTCGCGGTTGAATCCGAATTGCTGCGACAAGAGTAGGAAGTCTTCCATACCTGTGGATCCATCTCCGTTGAGGTCTCCGGTTGCCCAGCGCTGACGGTCTTTCCCAAAGTTGTCTGAAAGGATCAGGAAGTCGGCAAAGTTGACTTTCCCGTCGAGGTTCAGGTCGCCTCGCCTTGTGTTAAGCTGAGACTCGATGAGGTAATCCAGATCCAAATCGGATATGTCGCCATCGCCGTTCAGGTCGAATCGCTGATCACTTGTTTGTTGTCTGACTGCGGCAAAAAGGGTATCGATGTCGTTGTTGTCCAATACTCCATTCTCGTCGAGGTCGCCTGACGGACTTCGGGTGAGTCGACCTGGACTTCCCCCGATGTCGGCGCTTTCAGCCCATCCGTTTGCTTGATTCCAAAGACTCAGTTGTGCGTGGAATGGATTCGTGACTTCGAGGGATCTCCCTTCGCCGTCCGTCCCTACGTGCCATCGGTCTTCATAGCGAAATTCCTGAATAACGAGACCTTTGGCTTCCAGTCGCAAGGTCTCGCTGCCGTTGTCGAGTTTGCCCTTCCACTTTCCTGCGACAGCCACGTCATCGCCATATCGAGCACGAAATGCGTCCAGGTCCTCGACGACGACGATTGCTTCTCCCGAAGCTAGGTTCTGTACAACGCTTTTCGAAAAGTCGAAGGCGACGCCCTGTTCATTGTTCAAATGATTCGTGCGAATCAGTTTGGCATCCGAAAGGTTTATGGTGGTATCCGATGTGTTCACCAACTCTATGAATTCGAAGTCGTCCTTGTCGGTGAATCCGATCGCTTTTTCACCTGCTGTCGGTTCCGCCGGATGGTAGTGTACCTCGGTGATTCGCAGTGACGTTGCATCGGGCTGATTCGCGACTAAGTGTGTTTGGCTGGTGATAGCGCTCCATTTACCGTCGGTTATTGAACGAGCCGTTACCTTTATCGAATGAGTCAGGTCAATAGCTTCGGAGTACTTAAAAGCACTTTCGCTAATCGTACCGTCGCTTTGCCTTGGATCACTTCCGTCCAATGTGTAGTAAATGTCACCCGATGGTGCACTCAACACGAGCGGCTCGTTCAGTTCTGAGATCTGACTTGTTGGAATGCTCTGCTCTGGCGCGGGCCGGTATAGGTCATTTTCAATGAGCAGTCGGATGACTTCTGCGGACCGTTGTTCAATGAACTGCATGTGCTCGGCGACGCGGGGCAGCCATACCTCGTCGCGGGTGACCTTTTCGTTTCCTCCGTCTCCTGGCAAACCTCCGCCAGCTCCCGGTAGTTCCCCTCCGTCCGGTAGTTCTCCTCCGTCCGGCAGTTGTCCATCATTTGGAAGTTCTCCTCCGTCCGGTAGTTCACCTCCTTCGCCAGGCCCTGGCGTGATCGGTTCGAGAATGAACGGTTCGGTATACAAGATGCTGTACTGTCCGATATCGTCCGCGTTCGTAGCCTGAACGCGAATGAAATAGGTTTCACCGATCGTGAGATTGAATTCCGTTCCAAAGTCTCCCAGTTCTGTACCAGAGACTGACGCTCCAGTCGGATCCAATATAGCCGTCGTCACAGGAAGGCCACCTTGATCAGCAACGACGAAGGAATTGCTTGTTGCCACGAACTGAAAGACATCGATGTCGCCCTCAAAGTCAATAAAGCTCACGATCTCACCGAACTGAGTGTTTGGTATCACGGTAGCTTCTTCAGTCGTTGAAGGGTGCGGATCTTCTCCCTGCGTGGAGTCCGGCTGACCGTTGGAGATTGGGCCGCCAATGGCTGCCGGATCCAGAAGGTAGAAGAAGCTGTAAGCTCCCGTGGCAGACTGATCAACGGCTCGAACACTCAGGTAATAGGTTCGCTCTGGGGTCACGGAGAAGACCGTTTCGTCTCCATCTGGGACAAATGTACCGGGGACTTCTTGTAGGGCCTCATCAAAGAGCTTCATGTCGAGCGGTGTCTGTCCATGATCTTGCACCCGAAATTCGTCCTCGATCGCGACAAATCGAAAGACATCAATGTCTCCTTCACTATCGATAAAACTCTCAACATCCCCAGCGGCATTGGGAAGCGACGTTGCGTTGGCGTCGAGTGATGCGGGGTGGGGGTCATCACCAAATTCGGAGTCTGGACCAAGGCTAGGCCCAGGCCCAAATCCGAATCCGCCCAGTGCATCACCCCAACGCGCTGTCTCGGCAACCAATGGATCAATGAATTCTTCGACGAGTCGCTGGTACCGCGCAGCAGGTATAGCATCCTGCGGTTGCGAGGCGTCATACTCAGGTGCGTCGGGGTTCACGTAGAATGCGCCACCAGGCCCAAAGTGTTGTTGAATTCTGTCGGCGAATCGAATGCGAAAACTCTCGCTTCGAAACAGCCCTTGGAATATCGCAGCCGGGCCTTGTGTGTTCGTAAATTGCGACGGACTAATTACCTCGATCGGGTCTAGGGTGAATTCGGCATCCCAGACGATGAATTTGAAGCCGGTGCTTTCAGGTCCCCGTTGACGCCCCATGTAGTAGTTGCGATGGGGCCAGTCTCCGTTGTTCAGATACCAGTTCGTCGCTAAATAGTCGATGTAGTTGTCGACGTCTAGCAGATGTTCCAGCTCCGGATTAGTCGAGCCATCGGGATTCTTGCCTTGCATCGTCATGAATAACGCAAGTTGTTCGGCCGGGTCGTTGGAGTCTTCAAGTTGTTGTGAAATCTGCACCAGCCGATTCCAAGCGTCCAGATCGCCATCGATTGCGGTATCTTTTTCGTCACCTAGATCGCCCGCATTGATGACATCCCAATCATCATCCGAACCTCCGTAGTAGTTGGCCATGAATTGCGAGTCGGGACGTTCGACGGCTTCGTAGACACCCCAGTAAACTCCGTTGAGGTAGACGTGCAGCCAACGGCCGTTGGGAGTGGCGTGTCCTGTTGCGAGATGCGACGATCGTGCGAAGCCATCGCGAATGTAGTGAACGCCAACGAACGGCTCACCACCACTGGATCGCAGAGTGATGGAGTTGAATTCGCTTGCTGCTTCCTCACCAAACAGTGCGTGGTTTAGCGTTGACGCACCGTATTCAGAGCGGAATGCAAGTCGTAGGGAATTCTTTGATGAGATCTCTCTGGAGATCCCGCCTTGAATGCGAATTCCAGCATCAAACTGTACCTCTGATCCGCTTTCAGGATCGATGATTTGGCCGTTCACAGCGCGTTCGAATTCGCGTCCTCGACCTTGCGGGTTGCTGTAGATACCGTCGACGCCGAAGAAACCGTCTTGATCGGTAACCAGCGACAGGCTGGGAATTGACTGAAGACTATCGCGAATCTCGTTTGCGTAGCGGCCTTCAAATTCATCAACTCCGTCGATTCCTCCCGTGATTGACGGATCCATTTCGTAGTCGGCCGATCTGCTGCCCCACGAAGCGGGGAATCCACGCGCGATGACACCTTCGTTGGTCTGCTTCACAGTTGCTTCGACGGACAGAAAAGACCATGTCGAAACCTCGCTTGGGTTAAAACCTTCTTGAAAGGTTGCGGCTCGAACTACTGTCGGTTCTGAGATGGAAATGGCAGCCGTGTACTCAACTCCGTTCTCAAGAGTCGGATCGCTTCCATCGAGCGTGTAGCGAATCTGGCCAGCGGGCTGCGCCGTCGACAGTTCCAGAACGAATTCGTCCTCAATAAATCTAGATTCCTGTGAGGACGTAACCCCGCGTGCTGTTTGAAGGCCTTCGACATTTGCTGTGCCTGGTGTTGGCGTCGTAAAGAAACGAGCGTCGCCGTTTTCTGCGATCCCATAAGAGACATCCGTTATTTGCTGTGGGAATTCTGGAGCGTATTTGCTCTGCACTTCACCGGCCGGATTCGAAAGGCCAAGCCACTCCCCGCTGGCCTTCAGCTTGAAATTCGTGTGAAGTTGAGAGTCCGCCTCCGCTTGATCAACTCCGGATGCAAACACAACGAGCCGTTCACCGGCTGGAAGCGAAACAGAGGGAAAGGTCCACTTCTTCACTTCGTCTGCGTTATCGCTGAGATGCCAGCCAGTCAGATCAGCGGCAGCCTCGGAGTCATTGTGAATTTCGATCCAATCACTTGCTTCGCCAAAGGAGTCGAACAACGTATGGTTGTTCGACGCCATGAACTCGCTGATCACCAGCCCTTGCCCGGCGAGCACTATTCGTGACTCTAGTTCTTCAGTCTTAAACGTTCGTCGACGGTTTCGTTTTGTCGTCCGCATCATCGCTCCGCTTTCGTGCGTTGGTGTTCTTGCGGCGCGTAGAGTTACATTGGGCCAGATTTGCGTCATCAAATTTGGCGAAATGCCTGAAAAAGCTCTGAAGTGCAGAGCATTGAACCTTCCCTCTCATGAAGTCATGGGGACTAAGGGCAATGGAATCCGATGTAGGCGTGGCAAAGCCGAATACTCTCCCCTTCCAATAAAAATGGCCAGTGACGACGCCGTCACTGGCCAAAGAGACCATCAGTAATCTTGGATGATCGTCACGACACGCGGCGCAGTTTGACCGCAGGACGTCGCCCGATCGGAGCTTGACGATGAGACCTATTTCTTTGCACTGCGTTTTCGAGTCTCCAGCACGTACTTGATCAAATCATCGAACTCTTGGCGGTTCTTGAGTGTCCTAGCGAGATTCGCAGGCATCAACGATGTTCGCGAATCTTCGATGTCTTCGATATCCTCTTGAAGAATCTGAATCGGATTCGGTTCCGCCAAGTTCCGTAGCACGAGCATCTTGTCGTCCTCTGAAACTCGAAGGCCAGTGAGCTGTTCACCCTTCGATGTCACGACATTGACATTCGCGTAGTTCTTGTCGATTCGCTTTGAAGGTCTCAAGACTGAGTCGACCAGCTCTTCAGGAGCAAGTACGGTCGTCAACTTCGTCAGGTCAGGTCCGATTCGTACCTTGTTGGCACCCGGATAGTGACAAGTCGCACATGCAGCGGCCGATTTGTAGAACAACGTCTTAACGCGTTCAAAGTCACCTTTTGCCATAGCGATCTCAGCGAGTTTGGCGGACGGAGTCACAAGCAACTCATCCTCTAGCTCTTTGTTGGAGAAGCCTTGCTCGTCGAGTCCAATGTCGGCAAGCATTAGCTCCGCTTCCAATGGGTGTTCGGCCAGCAAGTCATCCGGCTTCCAAAACGTGGTTCGCTTGGAAGTTTCTTGGCGAACGCGACGCACGCTATCGGGGAAAATTGTCGAACCACTGTTGCCCCAAGTGTTGCGGACAAACGTTAGCACAGCAGCCAGTTCTTCGTCATTCAATAGATCCTTGAATGCCGTCATCGGCGGTACGCCTCGAGCCGGATCGTAGGTCTTTCCGTGGACCTTGATTTTTCCCCACATTCCGTGCAATGCCATTTTGATAAGGCGATCTTCACTGCCGTTGACCCAGACACTACGTACGAGCGTCGGATACACGACACCGTTTCCTTTGCCCGTCGCCTGATGACACGTGGCACAGTGGGACTCTCGTTGATAGACCGCGGCGCCCAGTTCATAGACCTTTTGGTCTTCTGGACTCAGGCGTTTCGGAGGATCGAATTTGACAAATTCAATCTCTGCAGGTGCCGCAAATTCACTGGCTCCTTTCGTATCCACCTTATTCCAGAAGTGATGAATCGTCTTTGCTGCCACAACTGCATGCTGTACACGCGAATTCAAGAGCTTCTCTAGTAACGCTTCGTCTTTGACGTTGTGCTGCTGGTGCAACCAGAGTGCTTCCAGCAAATGATGAGCTTCAGTTTCGTCATCCGGATTAAAGTCAGCGGCCCATTTCTTCGCCGCCGCAATCACGTCTGCTGAATCGCGACCGCTCAGTTCAACACGCGTTCGGTGACGGACTCCGTTGACGGGATGCTTTAGATTCTCTAGCAACGCTTCAATCGGCTGATCGTGAATCTTGACGGGTGCTTGCAGCGGACGCCCTTTGACCGTTAGGCGAACGATGCGTCCGTGTTTGTGGTCGCGATTTGGGTCACGAATGTTGTGCTGCATGTGACCGATGATGACGTTGGACCAATCGGATACGTACAGGGCTCCGTCTTCGCCAACGATCGCGTCTGTTGGGCGGAAGTTCTTGTCGGTACTGTTGAGCAACTCTTTGCCTGGGGTACCCCATACTTCGCCAAAAGCTCGCTTTTGAATCTTCGCAGGCTTTTTGTCGTCGTCGGCTTCCTGAGCAGCACGCTCCAGCGCGGCGACTTCGTCAGCGTTGCCATCTCGATCCAAGTCGTATTGCTTCACGCCCAGAAAACCGATCGTGTTGCAGATCAGGAAGTCCTGCTGCATATCTTCGGGGAAGTGCTGCGAAGAGAGCACCTCATTGGCGGCAACCGGTCGGAACTCCTTTTCAAGGAGCTTATGCATCTTGAAGCCGTTCTTTTCCGGTCGAACTTGATAGGAACGTCCTCCCGTACCGTCGTTCGCGTAGCAGTAGCCCCAGTAGTCGAAACTGGTTCCGTGAGGATTGGGGGAGTTCCCCGCATGCGGAGTGATCGCGAAGGTACGCGGATCAAACCGGTACATTCCCGACGCGCCAATGTTCAGATTGTTCGCCCACGGAGTTTCATGGTTGTGGACGAGGAAGATACCACTTTGCCAATAGATACCACCGTCGGGGCCGTAGATCAGATTGTTGGCAGCGTGGTGCGTATCGGCCGTCCCTAGGCCTTGAAGGATTGGATAACGTAGGTCTGCATGATCGTCTCCGTCGGTGTCCTTTAGGAACAATAGATCCGTACCGGAAGTGACCAGCACGCCGCCGTTCCAGAATTCAAAGCCGAGCGGATTGTGAACGTAGGCGAAAGTCTTGATCTCGTCCGCCACACCGTCACGATTGTGATCTTCGAAGATCACCAGTCGGTCGTCCATTTCCTTCAAGGGTTCCCACTTGGGATAGGTGTTCCAGCTTGCAGCCCATAGGCGACCTTTCGAGTCGACTTGCATCTGAACGGGGTTGGCAAAACCAGGGAACATTTCTTCCGACGCGAAGACGTTCAGTTCGAAGCCTTCGGGGACTTCTGTTGCTTCGACGCTCTCCTTAGGAGTCAGGTACTCAGTGCTGCCTTCTTTCGCAGCGTTGGAGCTTTTACTGCCGCCACCAACGTTTGAGATCACTTTGACAGGCGGTGGAACATTGCTGTCGTCGACCTTCAGAGCACGTCCTTCGGCAGCGGCCCAGATCGCAGGATCTCGGTTTGCCGTCATCGTGTCGAGCATGGTCAATTCATGCTTCAATACCTCGGCGTTACTCTGTCCATCTACGAATGTGAGTGTTGAACGTCCGCCCCAAATGTCGTTGCCGTCGGTCGCGCGGTAGCGGTTGTGCCAGTGCCAGTTTTTATCCTCGACTGCTTTGTACAAGCTGGATAACGAACCTGCAGGCTCGGCCTTACCAAGGAGTTTTTCCCCAATCACGCCGGCGAGCATGCGGTAGCCGTTTGCATTCAAGTGAATGCCGTTTCGCGTGTACTGTTCGTCGCTGGCTGCAAACTGTTGAAAGGTTGGTGAGTAAAGGTCGACAAAGGTCGCGTCGGTAGCTTCGGCAGCAAGCCGCGTGGCTTGCGTGTAGGCCGCAAGGTTCGCGTTCAGTTGTGTGCCTTCCGGAAGATTGGGGTCGCCTGTGCTTTCGTACGCGATAGGGCTGAAGAGAACAAAGCGGGCATCGACGCCAGCTTCTTTGCGGAGTTCTCGGTACCTCTCGACAAGTTTGATCAACTCTTCTTTGTGGGCGTCGGCTTTCTCGGGGCCACCGAATGATTCGTTGTAGCCGTACATAATGAATACGACCGACGGTGCCACGTGTTGCAGGTACTCCTCGTCATTAGTAAAGCCCTTGTTGCGTGGTCGCTTGTTGACCATGTCCCCTGAGAAACTCATGTTGCGGAAACTAACCTGCTGGCCCTTCAGGTGACTTTGCAGGAACGTTTCCACCCAGGGCGAGTGTTGCATTCGGTCGGCCAGTCCATTGCCGAAGATCGCAACCACGTCATCCTTTTGGAATTCGAAGTCGGCGGCAGACGCGGGATGAACGGCGGCACACAGGATGGCAACCAAGAGGGCGCCGGATTGAAGAACGATGGATCTTAGCATGGCGTTATCGTGTGGTGACGGTCCGGTGGGATTGGCGACACGTCGATGAGTCTAGGAAGGGAGGATCGTTTAACCCGTTGCCTGAGCAAGGCTGACCAGGCAGGCTTCGTCGCGACGAGCCACGAAAAACCTTCACGGGTTAAACTTTATCCTAACCACTTTTGGTGTTCATGACTGCCGACCTTTTGGCTTCTAAACGCAGGTGCGTTCGAAAGAAGGTCAGAAGCAAGGGCACTTTGATTCTTGCTGTGTTCTTAATGGTGAACCGATTCCGCTATTTGTCGCGAAAACGAATCAGTACTCCGCAGCAGTGGGCTATTGACTGGAAACCAGGAAATGTGACAGCGAGAATGCGAAACGACTGCTTCGAGTCTAGTTCGCCTCGGAGGCGGATTCTTGCGTTGTCCAGACAAGCTTTGGCAAGATTCGGACGCGGACTCAACCCTGCTTCTGAGCCATTGCGGCGTCCTGATAGCGTCGTCGGTATTCCATCGGCGACATCCCGATCGATTGGCGGAATTGATACGCCAAGGCACTTTGATCGCAGAAGCCAGTCCGCTGAGCGATTTGTCCGATCGAAAACTTGGGTTCGATCAACAGCTCGCAGGCTAGTTGCATGCGACACAACATCAAGAAATCTCTTGGCGACATACCCAGCACAGCCTGAAAGTGCCGTCCAAGTTGCCGCGGCGACATGCAGGCGATTTCGGCTAACTCACTTACGCTGTGGCGTTGTGCCGGCCGTTGACGAATTCGCTCGACCACTTCGTCCAAACGAGTGCCCGCCAACAAACGTTTTCGACGCCCTTCGTATGGTTGCACCGTCCCCATCACGCCAATCACATCGCCGCCCTGATCGAACACGGGAAACTTGTTGGTGACGTACCAGCCGATGGCACCGCACGATGGGTTCACCAGCAGTTCCACGATATTGAGCAACGGCTGTCGAGACTGCGTTACCTTTTGGTCGTCTGCGACGATTCGCTTTGCCACGCTTTCGGGGTACAGATCAAAGTCTGTTACACCGAGCAAGTTTTGCTCGACGCCAAAATCTAATCCTTGTCGTGCACTGGGGCTAAAGCCCATGAATCGCCCATCGGAATCTTTCATAAAGAACGTGACGCCTTCCAGGCCTGCGAACAGCGCCGTAAACGAACCTGGCACCATGCGAGAGAAGAAGGCTTCCTGGGCTTTGCGTGCCTCCGTTGCCGAAGCGTCATTGGGCGTTGATGCGTGGTCAGACATTGTACAAAGCCTGTTGAGATATCCCGCGCTACGGAAGTCTCGAGAGCAAGCGGCGCCGTTGTTTAACGCCGTTAGACACAGAGAGAAGCTTCAGCTTGCCTGACATTGAACGGCAAGTACACGCTGCATTAATACGCTGAAACCGCGTCTGTATCTACGGGGTTGTTGGTCGAAATACTTGTTGCAGACCAAAGGGTTGCGTGCGCACAAAAGTGCGTGTCCGAAACATGCCCAACTTTGTCCGGTCGTATCAATACCCGTCTGCGGCCGCTGCATAGAGTTAAAAAACAAGCGAAAAGTGTTCTCGATGTCAGCTTCGTTTTGCGCCCCCTTTTCGTCCTCGATGTTGACTTTGTCAACGAGCAAAACGAACGCCGTCATCGGAGTGAACGCACGAAGGCCGGAGCAGCTGTGTGTGTCGCTGGGCTCATCTTTCATTTCCCATGAAGACCGCGAGGAAAGTGAGTCCGACTGAGGCGAGACGCCTAGTTTCGGCAAACGTGGGGAACGCCATTCTTCGAAATGGCGTTCCATTTCGCTGCGCGCTTCCCATCCCAACACTCCGTAGACACTGCGCGTATTGGCGGGCAGCCAAGTGCGTTTACAGCCTTCGTTCGATTGGATTCGCAACGTTCGCTAGTCGGACATTTCTTGCACGGACATCGCTACGTCTCGTCGAGTGGATCGAACCCGCGTTCTCGGCGACGCGTATTGCTATTGCCAATAACTGCAGAATTTCGACGATGAGCAGACGTCTATCTGGCCCAACGCTCAGTCCAACCAACCCTCGAACGGTTATATGTCCCGCATTTCGCGATATGTGCTTGCACAGCTGTTGCTGACGTTCGCGATTACGCTGGCGGGTATGACGTTTGTTCTACTGTTCGGCATTATCGTCAAAGAGATCAGTCGATTCGGTTTGGGCGTCAAAGCTATCACTCAACTGCTACCATTCGCGACGCCAATCGCTTTGCGGCTAGCAGTGCCAGCAAGTATTCTGATGGCGACCTGTAGTGTGTTTGGTCGGATGTCGGCGGACAACGAGGTCGTGGCGGCCAAATCGCTTGGTATCAGCCCAAGAGATTTATTGTTCCCAGCCTTCGCACTGGCAATCGTGATCAGCATGTCCATGATTTGGGTTAATGATCTCGCGCTGACTTGGGGCTTTGCCGGCATGCGTGCGGTTGTGTTCGAATCGGTCGAAGAGGTGGTGTTTCGGAAGCTTCGTATTGAGCGTTCGTTCCACAACAAGCACTTCTCGATCAACGTCAAAGACGTCCAGGGTAGAAAACTCATCGAGCCGCGTTTCGAAATGCGTGGCAAAGATCAGCCGCTGGTTGTGGATGCACGCGAGGCTGAGCTGCAGACGGACTTGGAGGCGGAAGAACTTCATGTTCTGGTGACGGACTACACGGCGGACTTGGGCGGAACCAACGTTGCCGATTCGGGAACCAACTCTTACAGCGTTGCGTTGTCGCAGGCCACGATCAAAGATCGCAGTGAGCCCAGTGTCTCGCAGCTTGGCTGGGCTACCATCTCCAAAGAGTCGGTGGCGCAGAAGGCAACAATCCAATCGCTTGAGCAGCAACTCGCTGCCCGAGCCGCGTTCCAAATGGTCCTAGGTGATTTCGACCAGCTTAATGGCACCGTTGGGCACGCAGATGCACAGACGTGGGACCGACTGAACCGAAAGCGACAAGCAGCAGAGACCAGAATGAATCGCCTGCATCTGGAACCGTGGCGTCGAACGGCCGAAGGCTTCAGTTGCCTCTTCATCGTACTGGTAGGAGCTCCTTTGGCCGTGCAGATGCGCACCACGAACTTCTTTACGACGTTCGCAATGTGCTTCTTCCCAATACTCTGCTTGTACTATCCGGTCTTGATGTGGGCAGTCGATCGGGTGAAAGACGGCGAGATTCCAGCGTACAGCGTTTGGGGCGGGAATGTAGTTTTGTTGGTTGCCAGTTGGTGGCTTACCCGAAAAGTCGTGCGTTACTAACCAGTCAACTATTCAAGACGACGGGCACAATAGCTGCCGGTCGTTGTATCTGCGGAACTCGCGTTGTCGGCAGCGCTACCAGCCGAGCCCCATCGACGTGAGGCGGTCGCGTATCTTCTTTAAGTTCCAAATGTGCGTGTACTCGCCTCCTGCGATGACCAATTGAGTTTCGTCGTTCGTGAATCGGTACTTTCGTTGCGTATCTTCGGTGCTGTTGTCGAGGTTCATCAGCCATCGTTTGCGTTGCATGTCCACGATCTGTGGAACGAATCTTGTGTCGTCTCCTACAAAAAGCCGTCGTGTAAAATCGAGATCCCCCATGATGCCGTGCTTGCGTTCGACTTCAAAGTCGACAGTCTCCCAGGTGCCCACACGTGTCACGATGATCTCGTCTTGCTGTGCAGTCACAAGAAACTTAGCGTCTGGGCTGAACTCGCTATGTGTTCCCACAACGTCTGGTAGAAGAGTCGTCTCCAGCTTCCCGTTGCTCGCGTCCCAGACCTTCACTCCACGTCCCTTCCATGAGGAAGTGGCAACCCATTTTCCGTCGTTGGATATCGCAGCGGATGTCATTCTACGATGCTGGTCGAAACGAACGCGAGTGTCATCATGTAGCGAGACCAGTTCGGCACGCGCACTGTTTGCGTTCTCGTTGAACACGACCATTAAGTGTTTTTGATCCCTCGTTAACACGAACTTCGAAGCGCCCGGCAGTGGCTCCGTGAGTTTCTGGGGTTCGCCGAGTTGTAGCTTTAGTTCGTCTCCGCTGAGTTGGATGTCGATGGGAAACTTCAGACAACCTTTCGCAGCGAAAACGAACAGGTAGTCGCCGTCGATAGAAAAGTCCACCGCGGAAGTTTCGTAACCCGTGAGGTCCGCTAACAGTTGTTGGCGGTTTGTATCGACCAGAGAGATTCGTTCTTCGTGGGCTGTGAGTAGAAGACTCTTGTACTTCGGATGGATCATTGCGACCCGATAAACGGCGGAGGCATCAAGCTGTTCTAGATTTAGCCGAATCTGTGTGAGGCACGGTTCAGCTAGTTTCCAAATGCCAATTTGTTGATGCTCAACAGAGCTGATTCCTAACATCGATCCATCATCACTGAATCCGCTAGGCTCGAGAGCATGGCGTTCTAGCCTGCAGACCTGCTGCTGTGTGACAAGATCGAAAACTCGAACCGTTTCGTCCCAGGCCTGTGTGAAGATCAAAGGTCGATGCGGATGCAGATGAATTCTAACGATAGTGTGTTTGTGTACCTGGAAGAGTTCTGGTGTTACGTGAAGACCGTTTTTCCACACAAGAATACTGCCGTCATACAATCCAGCCACCAAGACATTGCGTTTGGAAGACCAATAAAAGGTTCGCAAGCCTTGGGATCCCTCGGGGAATTCGACGACTTGCGTTTGCTCG
>CAYQMZ010000042.1:0-19708 GCA_964418725.1 uncultured Pirellulaceae bacterium | reverse complement strand
GGCCGACGACGGGACATCGTCGTAAAGCTTTCACAGTGAACATGCCCCACATTCGATTGTGGGGTCGATGGACACGTTCACACACACATCAACGGACGACGTTGATCGCGTTAAGCGGTCTGCTCTAGCATTCGCCGCAGAGCGATCAAGGACCACTCGGCAGTTTCGGGATCAACTACGATCTTGTTGACCATAGAGGCGGCGACGAGGTGCTCCAGACTCCAGCACAAATGCGCAAGGTCAATGCGATACATCGTGGCGCACATGCAGACCACGGGAGACAGAAAATGAATCTCTTGTTCAGGATGATCTTTCTTTAAGCGATTCACTAGGTGAAGCTCCGTGCCAATCGCCCACTTGGTTCCTGCTGGCGAGCCTTCCACCGTCGCAAGAATCTTGCCAGTGGAACCCGATACATCGGCCAAGTCGTTGACTTCCTGCGGGCACTCCGGGTGCACCAAGATTTTGATACCGGGATGTTGCTCGCGGAACATGTGGACATGCTCGGCTTTGAACATCTGATGCACACTGCAGTGCCCCTTCCACAAGACAACTTTGCTGTTCTTAATGGCTTCTTCTGTGTTGCCGCCGGCGTCTTCCGCGAAAGGATCCCAAACCGGCATCTGTTCGTTAGTGATCCCCAGTTTCAATGCCGTGTTTCGGCCGAGGTGCTGATCAGGGAAAAAGAAAACACGCTCGCCTCGCTCGAAAGCCCATTCAATGACTTTCCCAGCATTGCTAGAGGTGCAGACGATACCGCCATGCTTACCACAGAATGCTTTCAAGCTGGCCGCCGAATTGATGTACGTCACTGGGATCATCTTCTCGGTGTCGATGATTTCGCCCAGGTCATCCCATGCATCTTCGACCTGTTGAATTGCGGCCATGTCGGCCATTGAACAACCTGCCGCCATGTCAGGCAACACAACATCCACGCGTTGGCCGTTTCGCTCTTCCAACTTGACCGGTCGGTTGGCCAAGATGTCAGCCGTCTCGGCCATGAAGTGCACGCCACAAAAAACGATGTAGCGACAATCGCTGTTCTCGGCTGCCAGCTGACTCAACTTCAAACTGTCACCGCGGAGGTCACTGTGTTCGATCACTTCGTCTTGTTGATAGTGATGACCAAGAATCAACAGCTTGGAGCCCAGTTGCTTGCGTACTGCTTCGATACGACTGGACAACTCGTCATTGGAAAGCGATTTGTAGGGCTTAAGATCGTGAACCGGTGCGGGTTCGGTAGCAGTGTTCATCGATGGATCCTTGGTAGAGACGCTTTGTCGAATTATACGCCAGTCTGCAGCACAGCAGAACGGTCGACGTCGTGGTGTTCGCGCGAAGTTTTACGCTGGACACATACGTTTACCGCGGATAATCCGGCCGCAAGCTCGTGATCGGCCTTCGCTAGGCCCTGAGCCCAAAGTAATACGCGAGCATTGTCAGCAGAAAAATCGGAACCGTCGCGAGCAAAGACGAAAGCGGATCGGCTGGCGTGATCAAATGAGCCACAACGATCGAGGCAATCAGCAAAGAGACGATAACGCTGAGACGGACACCTGTTTTGGGCGGTGTCTGGTCGAGAGATTCCTGTCGAGAAGTTGGCGGACTTTGGTACGGGTTGTTCGACATAGGCGAGCTCTATGCGTCGGCAAAGTCTTCGTCCGGGTCTCGCTCCAAGATCTCCCGCAAGAACATAAAGTGGACGTTTAGTAGCAGCGACCAGACCAACAGCCCAATCAGCAAGCTCTCACGAAAATTCGACGGGCAGATCATAAACGCCATCACGCCAAAGATCATGTAGCCAAAATAGGCCGGAACATCTGTATCGAACAGATAGTCAGCCAACACACACAGAACCCCAGCCAGCCCCAAGAAGTAAGGCATGAGCGTATCAAGCGGATAGCCCATCAACGAGTAGTTGTTCAGCCAAATCAATAGTTGGTTGAAAGTTTCGTCCATGACTAAAACAGCTCGGCCATTTCTCGTGCGTGGTAACTACTGCGAACAAACGGACCACTGGCAACTTCACGGAAGCCGAGACTCTTTGCCATCTCGCCAAGCTCAGCGAACTCGGCCGGAGGAACGTATCGGACGACCGGCAGATACTTGTCCGTCGCAGGCTGTAAGTATTGCCCAAGCGTCAGCAAGTCGCAATCGACATCTCGCAGGTCCGATAGCACCTCCATCAATTCATCGCGCGTCTCGCCCAAACCCAACATCAATCCGCTTTTGGTGAGGATTTTGGGGTTCATTTCTTTCACGCGACGAAGCATTTCAAGCGTCCACTTGTAGTCAGACTTGGGGCCTCGGACAGTTCGGTACAACCGCGGAACGGTCTCTGTGTTGTGGTTGAATACTTCAGGAGCGGCTTCAACGACACGAGCCAACGCATCCTTGCACGTTACAAAGTCTGGCGTCAGCACTTCCACCGTCGCTTCCATCCGGTTGCGTACCGCCATGATGCAATGATAGAAGTGATCTGCTCCTCCATCCGGCAAGTCATCGCGCGTGACGGAGGTAATCACAACATGCTTCAATCCCAACCGCTCGGCGGCTTCCGCTAGTCGCTCGGGTTCGTCGATGGGTACTTCGTCCGGCCTGCCGCGTTTCACGGCGCAGAAGCCACATGGACGAGTACACGTGTCGCCCAAAACCATGAACGTCATCGTGCCTTGCGAATAGCACTCCATCCGATTCGGACACTTGGCACTCTCGCAAACCGTCTCTAGCCCCAAGTCTGCTTTGATCTGCGAGGTCATGTGGTTCGCATTGGAACGCGGAACCTGGCGGCGGAGCCACTCCGGCAAGCGTTTACGAGACGACGTATCGGGCTCGACCGAAGTCTGACCGACGATCGGCAGTTGGGGAAAGGATTGTGTGCTCATGGATGAATCTCGTCCTGTTCGCTAACACAAAATCATAGCAGTTCAGGCACAATGGCACAGCAGAGACCGCACGTTCCTGGTGCTCGCAATGGCGGCAATTGCTGTGTTTCACGGGCATATTCGCCGAGCTGGTACTGCAGCGCGAACCCGATTTGTCGTATTATGTCTTTACTGGTTTGGCGAACTTTGACCGTTGAACGGACTCGCAGTATCGTCGCCTTCTTAGATTGCGTAGCGATGGCCAAAAGCAAGAAGTCCAAGAAAAAGAAGAAGCCCGACCAGGATCCCAACGAGAAAGTCGTGACGGAGAATCGTAAGGCACGTCATCGATACGAGGTTCTCGATACCCTCGAATGCGGTCTCGTTCTTCACGGCAGCGAAGTAAAGAGCCTTCGCAACGGACACGTCTCTTTGGAAGAAGCCTACGCCCGCGTTAAGAAAGGCGAAGTTTGGTTAATAGGTTGCGACATCCAGGAATACTTCGAAGCCAACCGGATGAACCACGATCAGCGGCGACAACGCAAGTTGCTGATGCATCGCATCCAAATTCGTAAGTTCGCCAACCTGGCTCATGAGAAGGGACTCGCCCTCGTCCCACTGAAGATCTACTTCAAAAAGGGCGTCGCCAAACTGCTGCTTGGACTGTGCAAAGGCAAGAAGCAGCACGACAAGCGAGAGGCTCTCAAGAAGGCAGACAGCCGCAGGGACATGCAGCGGGAAATCCGACGCCGAGTCCGCTGAGACACGCTTGCCCTGGGATATTCCACCGAGTCACGCGAACGGCATCCAGTGCGTTCGCTGCTGCACGGAATCGGCCTCAATCACGTCGTTTTCCGTAGAACGCCGTGTTGCCCTGCCGCCACAGACCTGCCTTCTCGTCCGCCAAACGCACCGTTTGTCAGGAAAAAACAACGAATCACCTCCACAGGAGACTTTCCGCTCCGTCATTCCCAGCTCCCCCTGGTCTGGTTGCGGAGAAAAACAAGGCTAAGTAGCATGGCGACTCTGCGTAAGATAAATTGCATTGTTACCACTGCTGCGAACGCCTTTCCTGGAACCAGAGGATATTTCGATGCGAAGCATACTTCGTGTGGCGAAAACGACTGTTGTACTTTCCGTAGTCTTTATGTTGACCGTCGACACCGCGAACGCGTGTCGGCTGCTGCAACTTCTCAGCCGCCGTGGAGGAGATGATTGCTGCGTCGAAACTGCCACCCCGGCCGACTGTTGCTCACCAGCGACAAGTGCTCCCGTCGTCTCTACGCCTCCTATGGTCTCGGCACCTCCTGTGATCGAGGCTGCATCGTTCCCCGTCGTGGACATGCCAGTTGCGTCTGATGTCGTATACGGTTCGCCGATTGTTGGCGAAGTCATCCCTAGCAGCGGTTGCTGCAACTCGTGCGGCGATGGCGTTGTGACGTCTGCTCCAATCGTCGAAGGCGGCGTTATTGATGACGGTTTCGTCGAAGGCGGATACGTGGACGCAGTGGTCGCAGAGCCAATGACTGTCGAAGGTGGCATTGTTGAAGGCGAGATGACGGATGGCGTCTTCATTCATTCCGGAGACTTCAGTGAAGGCACCGTGGTTGAGGAAGGCACCGCCATCGACATCGTTGAGCCATCGCCCACGCTCGCTCCTGTCGTTGACGAGGCACCACCGACTCCTGAGATCGACAGCACTCCCATCGAAGAACCTGCCGTTGCTGAGCCACCGGTTGATAGTCCATTAGACACCGATGTTGAGCCACCGGCTGCGGATGGAAACAACCTATTCGAGCCAGATCCTGTCGTCGCAGATGAACCTGCAATCGACGAACCTGCCTTTGAAGAAACCACAGACGATTTCGACGCTGGTCTTGGCGGCGCCGGTGATGCATCCGAGCCAATCGACGCTCCAGTTGATGATTTTGCAGCAGACCCTGAACCTGCAGAAGAACCAGCACCCGTCGAAGACGCCGGTGACGATCTATTCGGTGGAGACGATTCCGTACCTGATGCTCCAGCAGACGGGGGCGATGACCTGTTCGGTGGCGACGACGCTGCAGCTGACGCAGGCGGAGACGACCTATTTGATGCTGGTGCGGACGACGCCGCTGGTGACGACTTGTTCGACGCGGGTGCCGACGACGCTGCCGGTGATGACTTGTTCGATGCCGGTGCCGACGATGCTGCTGGCGATGACTTGTTCGATGCCGGTGCCGACGACGCGGGAGCCGACGACCTATTCGACGCCGGTGCCGACGATGCTGCTGGTGATGACTTGTTTGACGATCCTGGTGCGGCCGACGCAGGCGATGCCCTGGATGCCGTAGAGCCAGGAAGTGACGATCTAGACGACGTCTTTGGAAAGAAAGATCAAGTGCCAGCAGGCATGCGAGTTTGGACCGACGACACGGGCAAGTTCAAGACAGTCGGACGATTGGTTGTGATCGCAAAGCATCACATCCGTTTGCTTAAGTCCAACGGTCGGCACTCCACAGTTCCACTAAACCGATTGAGCAATACCGACCTGGATTTCGTGATGGCCGTTGCCAAGCGAATTTCAGATTCGAAGCAAGTCGCAAGCCTGTAGGCTGCTACTACGAAAGCAATAACTCAAACGCCCGAGCATTTTGCTCGGGCGTTTTTGCGTATGTGCCTGCCCATTCACCGCTGAACATACCGTGTCCGTGTACCTGAACGTCACGTCAGCTACACTAACGGTATGGAAGCGAATCAAGATCTCCAATCAGCCGAGCGTCTCAAAGAGGCGTGTCAGCGAGTTAAGAACGAACTGGGCAAAGTAATTGTTGGGCAACAAAGCGTTGTCGAAGAATTGCTGATCGCGTTGTTCGCAGGCGGGCATTGTCTGCTTGTCGGTGTCCCAGGCCTTGCCAAGACGCTCATGATTCGCACGCTGGCGGAAGCACTGTCTCTGGACTTTCGTCGGATTCAATTCACGCCCGACTTGATGCCTTCGGACATTACCGGGACCGAAGTGATTCAAGAGGATAAGTCTTCCGGCGAACGGGAACTAAGATTCCTGCCGGGGCCGATCTTCGGCAACATCATCCTGGCCGACGAGATCAATCGCACACCGCCCAAAACACAAGCAGCGCTCTTGGAAGCGATGCAGGAACATCAGGTAACCGTGGGTGGCGAGCAACGTCAGATTCCTCAACCGTTCTTCGTCCTGGCGACCCAAAATCCGATCGAGCAAGAAGGCACGTATCCGTTGCCAGAGGCTCAGCTTGATCGCTTCATGTTCAACGTGCGAATTGACTACCCAACCGAACAAGAAGAATTGGCGATCATCAAGCAGACAACCGCGGACGTGCACCACAAGATCACGTCAACCTTGTCCGCGGAGGACATCATCGACTTATGCAAGTTGGTGCGAAAGGTTCCAATCGCAGACCACGTCGCGATGGACGCATTGCGTTTGAGTCGCATGACGCGGCCTCAATCAGAAGACGTGCCGGAGTTTGCCAAAAAGTACATCGCGTGGGGTGCCGGACCTCGGGCCAGTCAGAACTTGGTCTTGGGTGCTAAATCGAGAGCCATCTTGCAAGGGCGGCACTTCGTTAGTCGCGACGATATTTGCCAGATCGCAAAACCCGTTTTGCGTCACCGAATACGGACGAACTTCAATGCAGACGCAGAAGGCATCACGGCGGATGACTTGATTGACCAACTCATTGATGCACTGCCCGATGTAGAGGACACACCCGACGGTGAGCAGCTCTCGCAAGTATTTCGATCCGCAGACGCTGGCTAAGCTGCAATCACTGACACTTCGAGCCCAGCATGTGGTGGAAGGTTACGTTGCAGGTTCGCACCGCAGTCCCTCCCACGGCTTTTCGATCGAGTTTGCAGAACACCGCGAGTACTCGCCCGGCGATGATCTCCGCTACGTCGACTGGAAGGTCTTCGGTCGCACCGACAAATTCTATCTAAAGCAGTTCGAAGACGAGACCAACCTAATCTGCAATCTTGTCGTCGACGTTAGCGAGAGCATGCAGTATCAGGGCCCGGATGCTCCTTGGTCGAAACTAGATCATGCGGCCACGGCCGCCGCGTCGTTGGCCTGGCTGATTCTGCAACAGCAAGACGCCGTGGGCTTGGCTACATTCGATGAGCAAATTCAAACGTTCATTCGCCCCAGCAGCAATCCAACCCATTTGCAGCAACTGTTGCACACAATGGAGTCTGCAGAACCCAAGAAAAAAACGTCAACCGGGCGCGTACTACACGAGCTGGCCGATCGTTTTACCCGTCGCGGCATCGTGATTCTATTCAGCGATCTATTTGACGATTTGGATGAACTGCTCTTAGGCATCAAGCATCTACGTCACCGCCGCCATGATGTCATCGTGGTACATACGCTCGACCCTGCCGAACTGGACTTTCCCTTTCGCCGCCCGACACTGTTCAAGGGGCTTGAGGCGCTGCCCGAATTGCTGACGGATCCACGTGGTCTTCGGAAAGCATATCTAAAGCACTTCAATCACTTCCTGCATGCCGTCGAAAGCCAGTGCCGCGCATTGCAGGTAGACTATGTGCGGGTTCGCAGCGATATGCCGCTGGACATTACGCTATCCACATTTCTGGCAAACCGCATGGCTCGAATCCAGTAACGCCCGACGCAGTCTGTTCCGCCAGTCAACTTGCAACACTTAAGACGCAAACGCCAGTCGATCGATGATCCAACCAAGCCAACCGCTGATCGCCGCAGGTGTCTTCGGCAGCATTGGAATGCTGGCGTGGGCCGCTGCAGCGATTATCCCGTTGGTATTACACCTGTGGAACCGACGTCAGCATAAGACAGCTCCCTGGGCGGCTATGGAGTTCCTGCTGGCGGCTGTCCAGGAACAATCCAAGCGAATGCGGATCGAGCAACTGTTGTTGCTGCTACTGCGAATGGCGATACCGATCGTTTTGGCTCTCGCCTTAGCAGACCCCATTTGGGAATTCTTGGGGAACTCCTTTCAAGGAGTCGTTGGCTCACAGGCTCCTCAGCATCACCTATTCGTGATCGACACATCCTATTCCATGGGCTATCGGGAGGGAGACCAGAGTCGCTTAGATCAAGCGAAACGCATTGCCCGTGACGTCGTTTCAAGCAGCTCGCAAGGCGATGGTTTCACTCTGATCAATTTGTCCGGGCCAAGCGAATCCGTCATTGGGTTACCTGCCTTCGCTCCGAACGATGCACTGGCAGAGATCGCCAACTTAAAAACGCGAGACAACGTGGCCGACCTGGCGTCCGCTATGCGTCTGGTGAACGAGACAGTCGCCGCGGTGCGTAATGGCTACCCGCGACTGCAGCAACACCGCGTCTACTTTTTGTCCGACATGGGAAAGACTACCTGGCAGGCAGCCAACGCAGGATTCGTTCGAGATCAAATCGGCGAACTAGAAACGGTGGCCGAAATCGTCACGGTGGACGTCGGCACAAACCATGCGAGTTCGCTAAACAACTGGGCCATTACCGGCGTCCGTCGCAATCGCTCGATCGTTACTCCCGCGACCAACGTCACCTGGAACGTCAACGTGCAGGCAATTGTCGGATCAGACTCTGCGAATGCAGAAGTCGAACTACTGATTGACGGCAAGCTGGCAGACAAGCAACGCGTCACCATCGAAGCCGACACGAATGCAGGTTGCGTTTTTCAGTATCAGTTCGATGCGGTCGGGATGCACAACGTCGAATTTCGCGTAACCGGCGACAACTTGGTCGTCGACGATCATTGGTACGAAGTCCTCAACGTACGCGACAAGATTCCAGCTCTTTGTATCGAAGGAACCAATGACGCGGCCAGAAACGTTGCCCTAGCTCTCGCACCTGCCGACTCGTCATTCGTCGACGTTCGTGTGATTCCGGACCATCGAATGCACGAGATTGTGCTGACGGACTACGAAGCGGTTTTTTTGTGCAACGTCGGACGTTTCACGGCAGAACGTGTCGGACAACTGCAAGACTATCTCCGCACGAATCGTAGCGTTGTGTTCTTTTTGGGCGATCAGGTTTCACCGCAAAACTACAACCGAATGCTGGTGGAAGCAGACTCGCCCATCATTCCCGCGACACTGATCGATGTTGCACCGTACGCATCCTATCGGCTCGCGCCGAACGACTACCGACATCCGATTGTCGCTCCATTCCGCGGGCAAGAGCGGGCTGGACTACTGACCACACCGATCTGGAGCTACATGCGTTTGCGTACTGACAGTACCGGAACCGACAACCAGACCAGCAATTTGGAGGGAACCGAAAGACCGTCGACTGCTCTATCAGGAAGTCGTGTTAGAGTGGCGTTGTCGTTCACTAATGGCGACCCTGCGATCATCGAGCACTCCAATCTGGGAGGACATTGCATTGTATTCGCGATTCCGGGTTCCGAGCTTTCTGTCTCACGCCAAACAGGCCAACTGCGGCCTTGGACGGCATGGAGTGCATGGCCAAGCTTCCCGCCAATTATTCAAGAGACGTTGAACCACTCGTTGGCCAGCCAGGAAGAGTCTCTGAACGTGGAAGTTGGCGAACCGATCTCATCCCGCCTCCCGAACTCAAGTGGTGCCCAATTCGTTTCCATCGCAATTCCAAAAGGCAGCATACAACGCGTTGCTGTCCAAGAGGACGTCGGCGCAGCGAGCTGGCTGTACGGCCCCACACAGTCTGCTGGGTTCTACCAGGCTTCGACGGAGGACAAGCAGACTTCGAATCAGTTCGCTGTAAATCTCGCCAGCTCACGCGAAGGCTACCTCGAACCGGTTGACCCTGAATCGCTTCCCAGCCAGTTTCAACAAAACGCGATTCAAGCAACGAACAACCAGGACGTTGCAAGTGTTGGCAAGTCGCGAAAATCGCTCTTCCGCTGGATGTTGGGGCTGCTACTTAGTTTGCTGTTTGCCGAGTCCTATTTCGCGTGGTACCTAGGGAACGCGCGATCATGATCCAGCAACGATACGCAAGTTGGCTTCGAAGCAGCGTGCTCCTCACATCTCTTGCGAGCGGTCTGGCGGCTCAAGAATCTGGCACGGAAGTAAGCGTTGAGTTTACAGCTCCATGGCCGCCTTGGGTCACGATCCTGATCGTCGCATTGGCAGCGGTCTTTACATTCGGACTCTACTTCCGCGAGCAGTCACCCGTACGAAACTGGTTTCGATTTGGGATGGCTGGCCTACGTTTCACGCTGATGTGCATCGTGCTGTGGATGATGTACGGTTACACCGCGCAACCATTTCGCACGGATCTCCCCGACCTGCTGCTGTTTGTCGATACGTCGGCCAGTATGGCAACCGAAGATGGCACTTCCGCCAATGCCGAAACACAACCCAAGGAACAACAGACTGCCTCCACAGAGCAGCCGATCGCCAACGCACCGAAATCGACTCGGCTAGTGACGGCACAGAACATACTCCTGAACGACGACGCGCAACTCTTGCGGCACCTGGAAAGCAACTATCAAACAAAGCTCCTGACGATTCCCACGGAACGCACGTCCAACGACAAAGACAGTGATCCCAATCAGCAAGCCGACACATCTACGCCTCCGCTATCAGCTAAAGATGCAACGTCCCTAGTCCAGCAAGTGACCGCACTGAATGCCGATGCAGAGGCCAGTCGGCTGGGCCAGCAGATCCGCCAGGCTCTCCAGCAGCAGCGAGGGCGACCGGTAGCAGCAGTCGTCGCACTCACCGATGGAATTACAACCGATGGCCCACCGTTGTCCGAAATCGGAGCCGAAGCCAAGCAACGCGGTATACCGTTTCACATCGTCGGCTTGGGTAGTTCAGTTCCGCAACGAGACATCCGCTTAAGCGATCTATTGGTGGATGACGTTGTCTTCGTCAACGATCTAGTGACGTTCGACGCGACGATATCCGCTAACGGATACAAGGATCAGACCGTCGACGTCGAATTACTTTCCATCGACGATTCGTTCGCCCCAGTTACCGAGCAAATCACATTGGAATCCGATACCGAGGTCCGTCAAATTCGGCCATCGATCAAAGCCGATCAAGTTGGCAAATTCGACTTCATTGTGAAAACAATGGTACGCGACGGCGAAGCGAGTGAAGACAACAACGAGTTGCGTGCGAGTGTCGATGTCCGCGATGAAGAGACTCGTGTTTTGCTGGTGCAATCTTACCCCAGCTTTGAATACCACTACCTAAAGACACTCTTTGAACGCACCAACCCTGACGCAGTAAACGGCCCGAGCGGGAACAGTTCCGTCAAACTGTCCGTCGTGCTACAAGAAGCTGATCCACAGTTTTCGGAAATCGACGCATCGGTGCTTTCAAGTTTTCCGTCACGGGAAGAGTTGTTCCAGTACGACATTGTCGTTTTCGGCGACGTGAACCCGAGCTATCTGGGCAACGAAGCGATGATCGCCCTGCGCGATTTTGTGGTCGAGCGGGGACGTGGATTCGTCGGCATCGCGGGCGCGAAGTACATGCCCAGCCAATACGCGGACACACCGTTGGCGGAGATTTTGCCATTCGACATTCGCAGCTCGCTTTCTCCATCCGCAGACTTACCGATCGAACAGGGATTTCAGCCGCGCATCACTCCACTCGGTCGCCGCATGCCATCGATGCAGTTGTCCTTGCAAGCTGAAACCAATGAGCGCATTTGGTCGGAGCTACCAGAACAGTATTGGTTACTCGAAGTCGATGATTTGAAGCCCGGTGTGCGAGTGCTCGCCGAACACCCGACCCGCGAAAACACATCCGGAGTGCCTCTGCCCGTCATAACGCTTTCTTACACCGGCGCCGGGAAAGTACTCTTTCAAAACACTGACGAATCGTGGCGGTGGCGCATCGGTCGTGGCGATCATTACTTCGCCAGATATTGGCAGCAAACATTGCGATACCTCAGTCGTTTCAAGCTGGGTGAGGGACGCAACGTTGAACTGACAAGCGATCGAGAGACCTACACACGCGGCGAACTCGTGCGACTGCGAGTACGATACTTCGACGAACGACAAGCTCCGTCCGACCAAGTCGTTGTACTCGTTGAACAAACAGGACGCGGTCAACGACGGATCGTGCTCACGCCTGAAGGGGCTGACCGTGGTATCTTCTCCTCAGATGTGACCAATCTCGGGTCGGGAAAATATCACGCTTGGGTGTCAGAGCCCGCTACCTCGGGCGAGGCCCCGTCAGTCGACTTTGAAGTTACCACCCCCAATACCGAACGAAGTCGCCTTGAGGTTGACCTAGCAGACATGCAGCAAGCCGCCACTGCATCCGGCGGCAAGTTCTACACCGCGGCGACCGCTCGCGATCTGATCGATCATCTGCCAGTAGGAAAGCAAGTTCGCATCGAGCCACTACCACCGGAACCGCTTTGGAACACATGGAAAATCGCGGTGCTGTTCTTGGCACTGTTACTTACCGAGTGGCTGTCACGGCGTCGCGCCGGCTTAGTCTAGTGCCGGCTTAGTCTAGTGGCAGAAATCGAAACCTCTGGTGCCGAACTCAGAAGCACCACGAGAAGGCAATGAAAAAGACGACGTAGATCACCAAGCGATATCTCCAGCCAAAGCGTTCTTGGTAAACGAGCGTTGCCATCGCGACCAGGAACGAATACAGCACCAACTGCGGCAGCCATCGCCCCACCAATCCGCTATCGGGCACGTTGTCGCCCCAACTGGGAATGATGGTTTGAAAACAAAGCAGCACGGAGAATACCACGACCAGCAAAATGAACTCACTGAATCGAAGTACAATCTTCCACCAAGCTTGCTTGGTGCCCAGCAGCCTGGCCGCATAACAGGTTCCCGCGACGCTAGTCGGCATACAAATCACACTGGCAAATAGAATCGCACGGATCAAGAACAGCGGAAAGTGAAACGCTGCATCGTAAAATAGTCGGTATACCAGCGTCGTCGCGCGTGTCTCTTCGTCCAAGTCGTGCAACGTCGGAAACGTAGCAAACAGCTGCTCTCTCAACTGCGCTTGTTCGGATGCGGGGCCAACGGCAATCTCGGCAAGCGCTGTAACGTAAGGGCGTATGACTTCGTGGGTTCCCTTCACCGAATCAAACCCAACGGAGAAAAAGAACACGCTGATTGCCATCATCAGCGCCGTTACTGCGCCCGTAGCGAATGCCTCTGCCCCTGGCTTGGGTCTGGCCAATACAGCAGCTAGAAACCCCACCCACAAGACAGTAAACAACGAAACAAGCGTGGCAATAAGTCTTGCTTCGTTGCTAACTTCAGACTGCAGCACGAACATCAATTGACTTCCGGACGGAATCTCTCCGGGAAGCTGGCGATAGATTTCGCTCGACGGATGGTTGATCAAGTTCGTATCTGCATGCAGTTTTCCGAAGCAGATGGACAGAACGAGACCCGCCAGCAATCCGATTAGTGCCGCTCCAATCGCACTGCGAAAATTGGCAATGATCGCGTTGGTCAACGTTATACCGATGCCAGGCGGACTAACCGAAATAGCTCGGCCCTCCAGCCAATTGTGCAAATCATCTGCAAACGCGGCGGCAGAAGAGTATCGATCGTCTGGGTTTCTCGCCAAGCACTTCATGCAAATCAGCTCCAGCCCCTTACTGACCGACGAGTCCATTTCACGAGGACGTTTGATGTCGGATTCCATCACAAGCATCAGCGTTTGCACTGGCGATTCTCCTTGATGCGGGGGACGGCCCGTTAACGCGTGGTAGAGCATTGCGCCAAGCGAATAAATGTCAGCCGCGGTGGTGATCGATTTGTCCGCGGCGGCCTGTTCGGGTGGCATGTATGCGGGAGTACCGACGATCGCACCTGATTGCGTAAGCTGACTATCGGACTGCATCTGTTTGGCGAGTCCCAGGTCCGTTACCAAGGGCTGGCCATCCTCGTCCAGCAGGATGTTGGCGGGCTTCAGGTCTCGGTGCAGGATGCCGCGTTGATGAGCGTAGTGCACAGCTCGGGCAACTTGCTCGATAACGCCCACTAGCTTCCGCCGATCTTGGCGGAGTTCATCGTATCGATCCGCCAGCGACCCGCCACTCAGATACTTCATCGCAAAGTAGTGTTGCCCGTCCACCTCGCCAATCTCATAGATGGGAACGATACCAGCATGGTCTAAGTTCGCGGCCGCTTCCGCTTCGCGTCGAAACCGTTCGACATCTTGCTTCGAAGCCAACTGCCCACTGAGAATCATCTTCAACGCAACGGTACGGTTCAGTTTCCGGTGGCGTGCTTTGTATACGACGCCCATTCCTCCGCGAGCCACTTCTTCGATCAGTCCATAGTCACCGAACTCATCACCATCCAGAGCATCAATTGCGATGTTCGAATGACTGCCCGTATCGATCGTCACTTCGGTGTCCCCGTCCGATGATGTGGCCACATCATCCAACAGGCACTTTGGACAGAGCCCTTTGGTCATCGCAACGGGAACGTCGGTTTGGCAGACTTCGCACTTCATATCGGACTCGTAAACCGCTGGCAGTTCTTCGTCTGGCTTCCGCGAAGCCACAAATGGCTAACTCGAAAAAGCCTCAAACAATCGACGCACTTCATCATCCACGTCTTCAGGGTCTGAAATTGTGTTTCTGATTTCCGCTCGCACTAGGTCTCGATAGCGTGACCGCAAGCGATGAACGGCGACACGCACTGCTCCGACCGTCATCTCCAATTCCTGAGCTGTGGTCGCGTAAGAGCTGTTGGTATTGGGCGTAAGAAAGGGTAGCAATCGAGCCCACAGCACGGCCTTATCGCTCGATTCGTATTCGGCTTCCAACTGTTGCAAAACGCGACTTAGCAACGAGAGTGCCCAAGTTCGCTCGAACTGTTTTTCAGCGGTCTCGCCGCTGACGATGCTCTGGTCCAGCAACTGCTCTCCCTGCCTAAAGTCAATCGAAACAAATTGCCGCCCGCCACCTCTCTTTTTGGCAGATTGCCGATCCCATTCGTTGGCCATGAAGTGGGAAATCGAAGACAGCAAGAAAGTGCGGAATCGCCCTCGATCTGGATCCGCGTCGGCAACGTAATTCTTCTCCATTGCACGCTGAAAGTAACTCTGCACCAAATCCTGGGCGTGATGTGGATCGTTCACCTTCTGACGAACAAACGCATAAAGCGGCAGCCAGTACGTCTCACAAAGATGCGCAAATGCCTCGCGTCCACTTGGATCGGATCGGTGTTGCGCAGCCAGCACAAGACTCCATTGAGTCGATTCGAAGTTTGGCTTCTTCGGTAAGTCGATGGTTGGGTCTTCGTGCGTCATTGATTGTTCGCTCGCAATTCCAAGAAACACTGTAACGAGTTTCGCTGGATGCTTCACATAGATGTAGAAACAAATCGAATGGCTTTGCCAATGAGTAAAGCGAGTGAACTCATTCGCCCCAGCTCCTTACGTCCACTTTGGTCGCAGGGCCGCCATTGCCTGCGCAATGGATCCGTGACAACGGTCGACATGCGTTGCGTTTCGGCACTACACAAAGGATTCCCAATGAAAACCCTTCTACACTCCGTCACCTTGATTGGTCTACTCGCAGCCACCATCCACGCACAAGAAGACGGGCCACCTCATCACAAGCACCTCACCTTTCTCAATCGGCTAGTCGGCGAATGGGAAGGCGACTTCGATCCTCCCGGCGATGTACCCGCCGGCAAGGTTCATGTTGAATGCAAATGGATGTGCCACAAAACGTATCTATCGATCGAGGGCACCTTCACAATAGACGATCCAGACAGCGGAGAAGTCGCTTTTCAACTGAACCCAATCAATCTGTTCATCGGCTACAACGGAGCCGTCCAGTCACCGTACGCCTGGCAACTTGGCTTGAACGGTCAACTGACCATGCCGATTGAAGTTCAAAAGGATGGCTTCGTCATGCGAGGTCAAGGTCACCACATCAACGGCGATGTGATCTCGCAGACAGTGACCTACACCTTTCGCTCGGACGACGAACTGGTGTCCAGAACGACTGAACGAAAACGAGGCGAGAAGAAGCTGGAAGATGAAGACCCACTGACTTTGCGACGGATCAAAGCCAAATAGGCCGCGGCATAGCGAAGATAGCTCGACACTTTTCTGCCGAGCTACCAACCTTGTCTCACGTTGCCGTCTTTACGAATGGATGCCCGTCCGCCTGAGGCTATTTGGCTGCGGGCAACTCTTCAAGCGTCGACAGGTACGCCAACAAGTCGAGGATCTCTTCTTTGTTGTAGCGATCCAGCAAGCCCTTTGGCATCATCGACGTCGACGTTTTGACCATCTCTTCGATCGAGCTTCTCGGGACAATCGTCAACTCTTTCGATTCAGGATTCGCAAGAATCGAGACGTTCTTCTTGTCCTCTTTCGCCACGATACCGGAAATCGTCTCACCGTCCTCCGTCACAATGAGATGCACAGCATACTTGGGATCAATTCGATGCGACGGCTCCAAAATCTCACGCAGGACAGCGGCACTGTCACCCTTCCAGCGTGCAAATGCCCCGTTCAGCGATGGCCCGACGGCACCTCCCTCGCCATTCGCTTTGTGGCACTGAGCACACGTGGCCTCGGTGAAATGTTTGGCTCCGGCATCCTTCGAGCGTGCAGACAACGTGCTCAAACCATCCCGAAGATCGTCGACGGTCCAGCTCTTCACGTATGAACGAGTGCTACCCAGGGGATCCGCAGGAGCAACCGGATTCTGCAGCCATGCATCCAAATCATCGACGACCAGCATTACTCCGTACATTCGCATCCAGTGGCGTGGGAACGTACAAACATAAGGATAAGCACCGGGCTTTGTCGGAGCTGTAAACGTCAAACGTTCCGACTTGGCTGGTGGGACCATGTTTGTCGCGAACAGGACCTTGTCACTATCGGGAACGTACTGTTTGCCCTGGTGGCCGTTGTTAGGACCGACCGCTAAGCCTAAGTCTGCAACTTCCTTGAGACTGCCTTCCGCGGTGATCACCAAGTTGTGAGGCATCAGGTCTTCATTCACCAACACAACTTGCACATCGCGCCCAGCTTCCACGGCAAAGTACGGTATGTCGTACCGCATCTCTTCTTCGACCGTGTGAATCTTCACGACACGAACCGTGACCTTACCAAGACGCTGCCGATACGACCGAGCATCTTCAACAGGCAGTCGCGCGAACAACTGATCCGCCAATTGCATGGCATCAAGAAAACTATCGCTTGTCCGTTCCGCCGCTGGAGTGTTCTCCGCGAATTCGACTAGCTCCTTCACACACGCCGACGCAGTGGATTGTCCGCGTTTGTCCGACGGAATCTTCAACAGCGTTTTGACGACGCTATTTCGCAGCCGTTCATCACTGAGCAGCATTGCCAATCGATCAAACGTTGCATCCTGATTCTCGGTCACGTAGCCAAGCGCGGTAATCGCGGCCTTTTTCTCGGCCAGTTTTTCGGTCTGTTCCAAGGTGCCTGCGATCGCATTGCCCAAACGATTCCGCATCGCCGCCGACGGAACAACCGACAATGCGTTCATCCAATCGGCTGCGCTGTCCGCATTCTCGGCCTGAGCAAGAGCTAGTTTCGATTCGTCAATCGAAATCAAACCTGCATATCCGAGGCGTCGCACCAACTCGTTCTTGGAAGAGGTCGCCTGTTTGAATGCCTCGGCTTGCGGAGCCAGTTGTTCGGTATCGCGAGACAACAGCAGCGAAGTCAACTCGCCCGCCGAAAACGCGTCCTGACGAACTTTGGGCTTCATCGAATCGACTGCGGCAATGACTTCCGCGACGGCGTTCGAGTCATTGACCGCGACCAGACCATCCAAAGCCTCCTCACGATATTGAGGAGACATTCCCGCACGGGTCAAAATTGCACGATAGACAGGAGCGTATTTGGGATCGTCCGTCTTCCGTTCGACCAACAACAAGCGTTCGTTGTCCAGTCGCTTCAATTGGTACGCCACCACCCGCGGACTCTTGTCCAAGAATACACGCGGGCGTTCGACGGGTTTCGTCGGTTTCGCGGCAGTACCATGTTCGTGCTGATGCTGCGCGTCGGCGGGTATCGCCCACAGCAGCGAACACACCAACGCAGCGAAGACCGATTGCGTAACGCAACTATCTGGAACGATCAACGAACAAAAATCACGCTTTACCACACTAGTTCTCCAACACCCGCATCGTTTCGTCGAGCGTATATTGCAAGTAGTCGTCCATTTCGTGTTCCAGAACGCCGAGGGCCAATTCGATGGCTTCCTCGCCCTCCAAGAAACTGAGTGCACGGACGGCTTCCAGACGAACACGTGGATGCGGATCGTTAATGCGAGCCTCTAGCAGATCGAGCGGCGCGTCCACTTGATCAAGCCAGAACGACAACACACGAACAGCGGCTGCACGAGCACGATGGTCGTCGACGTTTAGCAAATGCTTGAGCAGATCGAGTTCGACGACGTTGAATGTCTGGTGCATCCACAATGCTTCCAACAAGTGGTGCGTGTTTTCGTCGTTCGATTTTGCAAGATTGGCGGTCCACTCCTTCAGAGCCGGCAGGACTTCGCTGGCATCCCGCGCGGCGAGCTCGCGTTTTGCACGATATCGAGTGCGGTCTTCGTACTCTTTCAGCAATTCAAGCAAGTCCTTCACAGGAGCGCCGTCAATCTCTGCTGGTTTCACCAACGGCTTGTCCTTGTAAGTCACACGCCAGATTCGTCCGTGACTATGGTCGCGGCTGGGATCTCGCAAGTTGTGTTGCAAGTGACCAATCAACGCGTTGTGCCAGTCAATGATGTACAGCGAACCGTCTGGGGCAAACTGCAAATCGACTGGTCGGAAGTTTCCGTCTTCGCATGAAACGATTGCTGGAACTTCTTCCCCTTTAAAGCCAGAACCCTCTTCCATCACCTTGTGATTCAGGACCGTACGTTCGCCGATACAGTTGGTAACCAAAAAGTTGCCCTGCATTTCGTCAGGAAAGTGCCGACTGGAAACCATCGCACATCCAGCCGAAGGTCGAATACGCTTCTTATAGAACGTTGGGAATCGGTAGTCCGGTCCGTAGCCTTCGCCACCGCCCGTTTGCGGATGCAATCGCCGATGATGCCCACCGCCAGGGTGCTTGTCGGGGTAGGCGATGTGGCCGGAAATCGGCGTCGCCCAGTAACTGTTACCCGGCGAGGCGTCGCCAATGAAGTTTTGTCCCCACGGATCAAATACGTGTCCCCATGGGTTTGAGAACGTCAGCGAAACGTGTGCACCGAATTTTTCTGTGATCGGATCGTACATCCAGATGCCGCCTTCTTGCAGACGCGTCAGCCCATATGGACTTTCGACCTGCGAGTACTTGAACGTCCCCTCGTTGAAGTACAGTCGCCCGCCGGGGCCCCATTCGAAGGCGGCGATTCCGTGGTGCGAGTCAGCCGTACAGAATCCCGTCAGCTTGCGAATACGCGAATCTTCTTTGTCGTCCCCATCCTCGTCCTTAATGAACAGGATATCGGGTTGCTGCGCGACGTAGACGCCGCCTCGGCCTAGCTCGAAACCAGTCGGCTGATGCAAGCCACCTGCGAAAACTTTGCACTCGTCAGCCTTGCCATCCGAGTTATGGTCTTCGAAGATCAGCAGCTTGTCGTCCAACTTCGACTTTGGTTTCCAGTGTGGATAGGACGGCATGACCGACACCCACAATCGTCCCTTGTTGTCGAACTGCAGCGAAACAGGGTTGGCAAGTTCAGGGAACTCTTCTTCCGATGCCACTAGGTTGATTTCAAAACCCGGGTGCAGCTTGAACAAAGGCAGCTGGTCTTCGGCTGTCAGGTAATCCAGCGAGCCCAGCTTTCCGGCTTTGGCTTGCTTGTCATCGGGACCGCCAACGTTGGTCGTTGGTTCAATGAATGGCAGCGTGTTGCTGTCGTCGGG
>CAYQMZ010000041.1:0-20181 GCA_964418725.1 uncultured Pirellulaceae bacterium | reverse complement strand
CTGTTCTCGCTAAGAGAAAACGAACGTCCGTACGAAGAAATCGAACTGGAGGGTCACAGCGGGCCGAAACGTCAGATCCGATCGTTAGCTTTCAGCCATGACGGCTTGTTCCTTGCATCCGCATCCAGCGATCGAACGATCTGCCTGTGGGATTTTCGACCAAAGCAGATGGCTAGGAAGGTAAACTTCCACACGCGTCTTCGCCAAAGTCCGGATGAGTCTTGGCACCACGAACAGGCGGAACGAGCGTACGAGACAAACGATCCATTCAGCGAGATGTTTCACCGCGTTTGGCTGAATCCAAGCGGCGAACTGTCTGAAGAATTCGTTCGCGCGGCACGTGAAGCGAAGTCCCGCATCGCAGAGCGAAATGGTCGTTTCGGCGAGAGTTTACCAAAGGCAGTTCAAAAGCGATTGAAGCAATCGACCGTTGCCCCCATAGGATCGGAAGTAGGACAAGCGGCAGGTGATTAGTTCCCGACCGTCAATTCTCTAACTGGCAGGCACAATCGGGCGACGACTAAAGCGACTTCAGGTCTTCTCGCCAACTCTCTAACAGCTGTCGAGCGTCTGCGTCCAGCCAATCGTAGGCCAAGACCGTCGGCAGTCTCTTCAACAGCGCACTTGGCTCCATGCGACTCAAGCGAGTCTGATCATAGCGTTGCCAAGCGGTTGCAATTGCTAGTTGATACAACGCAATACAAATGGGCAAAGGGTACGCAGAGTCAAAATCATGCATACTCTGCTTGCCCGTCTTTTTCGCGAACTCCTTAATCAGCTGCAACAATGACATTGGCGGACTGGGGAACGACCAAAGTTGCTGCACTGTGACGAGACCGGACTGTTCCAAAATTGCAAAATCGATGGAGTGATCACCCAACTCCAACGCAAATGACTCCAATCGTTCCGCTGCGATACTGCTCCACAGCTCGCCACAATCCTGTTTGGAATACTCTTCTTCATAGGTTTTGTCGGCGAACTCAAACAACGAAAGCGTGCCAGAGTCATCCAACGAAACAGTAAGCAGCTTGAGAGACGCCGCAGTTTGAATCAAATCCATCAGCTCAGATTCCAACAGTCCGTCGCCATGTTTGCCAACGAGCGGCAAATAATCCGCAACCGTCTGCCTCAAAATGGCACGGAACTTTTGCTTGGATCTAGTGAGTCGTCGCTGGACCGCCCGAACGCTAATTCCAACGGACTCTGCCAACTGCCCCAAGGACGGCTTCGTTCCTTGGACGGCTGGCGTCACGATTCGTGCCTCGAATATCGTCCATAGGTCCAACGCATCCTCCTGGATGCACTGTTCCTTCATATCTCGTAACGCACCGTCCAGTAAGTTGCTGGCCCACTCGGTCTCGAAAACCTGTGTCGTATGATCCTGAGGATCGTATGCCTCTAGCTTCTGAGACGCCTCTTTTTCGCGGCTCTTCAGACGCAACTTATCGATAGCAAAATTGCGGAGAGAGCGAAGCAGATACCAGCGAAAGCTCAGTTGTTTGTTTGCTGCTCTGCGTTCCAAATAGTTTGCAGCGAACTGATTTTTCGGATCCAGCAGCTTTTGCACCAGAAAGTCCTGGATGATGTCATGCGACAGATCCTCGTCAAGCCGCATGCTGCTCACCAAATACGACTTCAATGGCTCGCCGTAGAGCTCGACAAATCGATCCAGATACGGCTGCCGATTTTCCGTGCCGCCTGCCAGCCCAACAACCAGCGAATACAGCGTGGTTTGTTTTTCCGAGCTACTGCTTTCCACGACATACTCCGAAAACCGACACGTGCTCGGTGCGATCTAGAGATACTTCCATCCAACCACTGACTGTCCGCGGCAGCAAAAGTCCTACGGCTAATACCGTACGCCATGTTGCTATCCATAGAAACCCTAGCGAGGGGTTTCACTGGGTTGGTCGCGAACAAATGCGCAGCAGGGCTCAACAGAAATCGAGCGGGACAAAAAAGAACAGCTAGGGACGGTCGGGCCGGTACCCCACGTCATGACGTGAGTCCGTCGGATGGTCGATTAGGTGTAACGGACGCCCTGATGCTCAGGCTCGAAGAACGCGGGCAGCAATGCGTCGGCATGCAAGAAGCCCTTTCGAGTCAACTCGACGCGTGGGCCTCCATCGGACGGCTCTTGGATCACCGTCAACATCCCGTCGTCAGCGTAGCTTTGCCACTCGGACTTCCAATTCTCCAAGATGTCCTGCCCGTATTTGTCTTGGAAATAGTTTGCATCAAGGTAACCCTTCTTCAACTGAAGAATCATCTCCCGGATCAGCGATTGATGCGGAGTTGGCTTGAGACCGCGGGTGATTGGCAGCTTGCCTTCCTCCAGCAGTGACTTGGTGTAACCGCCCCACTCAGGATGATTTTGGTAATGCACACCAGAAATATGCCCAAAGCTTGCCACGCCCGTCGCTAGAAGGTCCGAGCCTTGCCACAGGTTGTCGCGGTAACTGAAGTTTACCTTGGATGGATCCTTCACCATCGTGTAGGCACTGCTGATCGCATATCCGGCGGCCAGCATTTCGTCATAGGCGTAGTTCAGCCATTCACGTTTGGTTGGCCAATCGGCAACTGGCGTTTCGATCTCGTTGCCCAGAATGTCTTTCGAGTAGACCGTGTTGTACGGCAGCTCCATCTGATAGATCGTCACGCTCTCCGGTGAAAGCTCCAACGTCTTTTTGATACAGTCTTTCCAATTGTCCCATGACTCACCGACCATGCCCGAAATCAGATCGATGTTCACATTGTCAAAGTCCGCCGCAGTAATCCAGTCCCACGCCTTATAGACTTCACCCGACAAATGCGCCCGCCCGTTTTCTTTAAGGATCTCGTCGCTGAAGTTTTCGATCCCCAAACTCAGTCGGGTCACGCCCAACTCTTTCAGGGTGTGAATCTTCGTTTCCGAGAGCGTTCCCGGCTCACACTCGAACGTTACTTCTTCAGCGTGATCCCAGTTGACGTTTTCTCGCAGGCGATCGACAAGACGAGTCAGCTGTTTTCCACTCAGGTAAGAAGGTGTTCCGCCGCCAAAGTAAACGAAGCGAAAAGGTCGGTCGCCCATGCACGGCTGCTTGCTGACTAGCTCGATCTCTTTTGAAAGTGCTGACAGGTAGAACTCGATGTCGTTGGCCGCCTTGTCCGTATAGACACGGAAGTAACAGAACTTGCATCGTTTGCGGCAAAACGGAATGTGAAGATAAAGCCCTAGTGGAACATCCCGCGGACTGCTAGAGATCGCCTCCTGGACATCCGATACGCTTTCCGCATTCCATTGAGAAAACGGTGGATAATTGGAGATGAAGTAGCTGCCGACTTCTGTTTTGGATGAATCAGTTGCCATGGAAGTTCTTCACGTGAGTTGGCTGTTGTCCGTTGTTGGACCATCGCAGGGAATCGCCACCTGTTCGAATAGCAGCAGCGTTCTGCATGACGCATTGTACCAGCCCAATAGGCTCGGGGCACTGGGCAAGGCTGGGCATCGAGACGCGGCTTTACGCGTTTACAGAAAGCAGAGCTGCCCAAGTGACGAAGACCGTAAACATCCACACCAGAAACTAGGTGTCCGACCTGGACACGCGAACGCGGTGACTGGCTGGGAAGAGCCTGCAAAGCAATCCAAGAGTAGTCCGACTGCCGAAACCAAGCTGGGCCACTGGTCAGCGCGGATTCGATGTCTATCCTGGGAGACTACTCTCAAAGGAAAATCGATGACCAAAAATCCAATTTACTTTCTGTGCGTCGCTTTACTCTGCGTGGCTGGTTGTACCGGCTCGGGAACCCCGTCCACGTCTGCAGACGGTACAGATTCTACGGAACAACCAACAGCAAGTGCGGACGCGGATGTTGCGACAGCAGAACCGACCGGAGAACCAGCGATGAATGCTCTTAGTTACGAAATGCAGACCCTGGCTGGCGAGAACGTGGCCTTGTCGAAATACGATGGCCAAGTCGTGCTGATGGTTAACGTGGCCAGCGAATGTGGGTTAACGCCACAGTACGAGCAACTACAAGCTCTGCATAAGCAGTATGCGGACAAAGGCTTGGCCGTCGTCGGTTTTCCCTGCAATCAGTTCGGTGGGCAAGAGCCAGGCTCAGCGGACGAGATCCAAACCTTTTGCAAATCAAATTACGGCGTCGAGTTCGACATGTTCGCCAAGGTCGACGTTAACGGCGACAACGCTTGCGATTTGTACAAGTATCTCACGGGGTTGGAAACGCAACCTCAAGGTGCCGGTAAGATCAGTTGGAACTTCGAGAAGTTCTTGGTCAATCGAGAAGGCAACGTAGTCGCTCGATTCTCACCTCAGGTGAAGCCGGACGCACCAGAAGTGATCGAAGCCATCGAAGGCGCACTCGCTGCTGGAAGCTAGGGCAACCAGACCCGCCAACGTGATCAAATAGCAATCAGTTGAGCAGCCCGTTCAACTGATTGCGAGCCTCGCGGCCGAATTCGCTATCTGGGTTGAGTTCGACGGCCTGCTGTAAAACCGAAATCACCTCCTGAGGGCGCCCCTGTTCTTTCAGTAGACTGGCCGCTTCAGCCAGGCAACGCTGACTCAGAAACACATCTTCGGAAAACAGCATTGGCACTCTCAAGAAAGCCAGTGTCGCCTCATCGTCACGGTCGAACTTAGCCAGTGACATTCCCAGCAAATAATACGCGCCACCTCGCAATCTCGGTGGTGACTCGGCGACGTGTTGCTGCCACCATTGCAACCGAGAGTCCTTGAGCGTCAGTAACTCTTGCCGCCAAAGCTGGCCAATCGCGAGGCTCCGTACATTCTGCGATGGGTGCTTTCCTAACTCACGAAGCGTCGAAACTGCTTCTTGGCGATCGTTTACGAGCAGCCAACTGGCGGCCATCAAACGCTTCGCTGCAGACTCTGTAGGACGAAGCCATTTTCCAACCACTCCCCTAACGTCGTTTGGGCAGGCCTTCATTGGCCAAGTCAACGGGATCGCTTCGAAGTCTGGCGTAGCGGGATCGTCCGTCACCAACCGCGCGAAGATCCGGCATGCATCGGCGTACTGGTTTGTGTTGCGATAGCACCAAACAACCCTCGCCAGAATTCGACGCTTCACCCAGTCACGATCTTCGGCTTGGTACGCTTTGCCATAGAGCGATATGGCCTCTTTGTAATCACGTTCCGCGAACTTCTCGTCCGCGCGGGAATGCAGTGACGACCAATCCGCCTCCATACGAACCACTCGATCCAGCGGAATTGTTGATTGGCGTCCCGTTGGCAGTTTCAACGTTAGCTTTTCACCCCGAATATCGACGATCGTCCCCTTACGATTCCTTTCCTGTCCCTTGGCATCTAGGACCACCAACTCATCGCCGGTCAAAGTGCTTTGGGCGATCATCAGAATTAGCAACGCCAAAAAACGCATCTATTCGCCTTCGATTCGCAAAGTCCGAACATCAACGTAGGCGTGCTGTCCGCCGTTTTGCCTTGCCAGCTTTTTCAAAAAGTTATCACCGACCAGTCCAGGCCCAGCCCCAAATTCAATGGCGTGAATCGTCGCACCTCGATTTAGTCGTTGTACACGCTGCAGCTCGCCATATGTGAGTTTCGGTTGATCGGCGTCAGTCAGAAAGAAGATAACGTCTGGTCCCATACGCAATGCCTTTGTCAGGGCGCCCATGTGCTCGGTACCTCCGTCGGCTCGAATTTGGCGCACAAAATTGGTGGCTCTCAGTTTGTTCTCTGTTTCTCCCCAAATCAGTTCTTCACGACCGGGTACCAGCGAAAAGATCTTGGGCTTCTCGTTGTAAAAGATGATTTGGAATTGGTGGACGCTATCCAAGTCATCCAAACTACGAAGCAATTCAGTCTTCGCCGCCAACAGAGGGCGACCGCCGAAGTTGTCCATACTTCCGGACCGATCAAACACGTACACGAAGTTTGTACCAACGCCCGTGATCCCGAACACTTTGGTACTGGTCCCTTCCTCCTGCCCGCCGCGTCGAGGCGATCCGTCACCCGTCAGATCCGTCGCGTCGAGCAATGACTCCGTGTTTCCTCCGGACGCGACATTGGCGGCGCCGGGGAGGGCCGACGAGAAGTCCGACGGAGATTCATTCGCATTTGGCATCGCAGCAGACAAAGCAGCGGCCGCGGCAGACGCATCCTGAGCGGAGTCGTTCACCGTCGGATCGATGTACTCGCGTTTCCCCTTCTGCTCGTGGACCAGGACGATTCCAACTTTCCGGGCAGACTCGATGGCAGCACCACGCGGCATAACTTTCCACGTCACACCCAATAGGACCACAAGCGTCGCATGCAGAAGTGTCGACATCATCCACGCAGAAACGGGACGCCTGGCCTGCATTTCTCTCGCCAGCTCCAGTCCCGTCGCGCTGGTGTCGGTTTCAGACACGCCAATCTCGGGCGAGGGGGAGTCAGTTGCGGCCATATTGGTACGATCAAGAGCGGGAGTCGCAGCCCAAGTGGGTTTAACCAAGCGACAGTTCTAGCTTAGAATCGCATCAGTAACAGGTCAACGGAAACCGACACGACAGCCCAACCAGTTACGGTTGGAGCACAATGGCACGAGCCCGTGCAACGAATCGAACAATTCATCCAGGCTCGTCACAACGGACAGCTTTTCAGTTGTCGGCATCACCTCACCGCATACTCAACGCGATAGATTTATGGATCCCTCTGAACTGAAAATCATTCAGTACCCTCATCCCACGCTTCGCCATAAGTCGAAGCCCGTTACGCGAGTTGACGAGCAGCTTCGCGCCGTGATCAAGCAAATGTTTCCGCTGATGTATGAAGCAAACGGGATCGGACTCGCCGCAAACCAGGTCGACCTGCCACTTCGCGTGTTCGTAATCAACTTAGCCGCAGATCCTGATGAAGGCGAAGAGTATGTTTTCATCAACCCAGTAATCAGCAAGCAAAAAGGCTCCGACGAAAAGGAAGAAGGCTGCCTCAGCATGCCAGGAGTAAATGCCCACGTCCGACGCCCCGAAACCGTGCACATCGAGGCCTACAACCTAGACGGACAACTCTTCGAAGCGGACCTAGATGGTCTGTTTGCTCGCGCTGTGCAGCATGAACTTGATCACTTAGACGGCGTGCTGTTCACCGATAGGCTTTCGGAGACAGGCAAAGCTAGTGTTCGCGACGAATTGGAAGAGCTTGAAATCGCTTTTCGAAGCCAGCGAGACACCGGGACGATGCCGCAAGACGACGTTATCTCGCAACGTTTGAGTGATATCGAAAAGCAGTACACCTAGTTCAAACGGTACTCGAGCTTACCGATCGAAGTCGGCCCACAGTGATTGCAGTAGGCCCGTTTCATGGATCGCGTTCTTCGCATTCTCTTCGCGACAATGCGTTCACAGACTCGGCAGACCACCACGTACTTGTGGGGCACAACGTTGACTTGCCCCTCGCGATAGCAGCGTTCTGGATTCGCTCCCACTCGCGTACACCACGATTTCCAAACGGCATTGTGTCCGTTTTCAAGCCCCGCCTTGATGTGCGCGATTTCGTGCAGGATCGTGTCCTGCACTTCTGGCAGGTCGTTCAGATCCACCAGGTACCGTGACAAACGCAGCTCGCGCCGCAGGACGCGCCCACTCGCACGGTCCGTTACAACCGCCGCGCATCCCACTTGGCGTTTTCCGTTGGACCACTTGAAGGCCCATCCGTCACACTTCCACTTGCGCATCAGACTTACAGCAAGTTGCTCCGCGGTGTCGCGATCCATCGGCCCCAGCCCTCCTTGATTCGTGCCATCTTAACCGTGGCAACTAGCGAATCGACATTTCCACAGGCGACAAAGCCCAAACGGTCGGCCGACCACCATTGGTCAATCCATCTTTGAGCAGCAAGTGGGTTGTCTCGAGCGATAGACCTCGACGTTGCAGCAAACGCAACGCAGTTTTCGAAATGCCAGACCAGATCTCTTCTTCCCCGCCACTAGAAAGCAGCTCCGACAGATCCAAGCCAGTCCGCGAAATTGGACGGTGAATCACGTTGTAGTCGTCGAGATCCGCCTTCTTCGCAACGGCGGCCAGGCAATCATCAACGCCACCAAGTTGATCAACCAACTTGTTTTTCTTGGCCTGAGTTCCAGACCAGACTCGACCGCCCGCCAGCTTGTGCAGACGCTTGAGTTTGATTCCTCGTGCGTCGCTGACCAAGCTCAAGAATCGGTCATAAATGAAGTCGATCATCCCTTGCAGCGACTCGTTGTCGTTGTCCGTCCAAGGTCGGTCGAGTGCAAAGATCGCAGCCGAATCGTCGAGAGTAATGGACTCCATATGCACACCAACACGACGCATCAGGGCACCAGCACTCAACTTCATGGAGAATACACCGATCGAGCCAGTCAAAGTCCCCTTCTCCGCATAGACAGGCGCATCAATGCAGCTAATCCAATAACCGCCGGAGGCTGCCATGCTGCCCATCGAAACAACACACGGTTTTGCCTCGGCCAGTTTCACAAGCGCCTGACGAACGGCTTCACTGGCAGTTGCACTACCACCAGGAGAATTGATCCGCACCACGACGCCTTTGACTTTGTCTTCTGCAATGACCTTGTTGATCAAGTCAACGGTTGGGCCAGAAACAATGCTTCCCGCGGACGCTTTCTTCCCATCAACGATTGCTCCAGACAGATGCAGCACCAAGAGTGTGTTGTCACGAATCCGCCCGCCTGAGGACGATGGGCCCGACATCATTTGGCCCATCAACTGGAAGACGTTGACTTGTCGCCGCGCTGCCTGCTTCGCAGTGATCCACTCAATTCCATCTCCAATATCATCTGAAATCGATTCTTTCATCTGACCGTACGGAGCCAGTTCGTCGACGACGCCGGCCGCCAGTGCCTCGCGTGGCAAGAGTGCTCGCTTTGCTTGTAACTCCCTGATCTCGGAGTGCTTCATTCCGCGGCCTCTCACCAACCGATCGATCATCGCGTCATTCATCGTCTCCAACATAGCGCGATAGTGCTCACGCAGGTGATCGCTCATTTTCGGATTGACGTAGGGCTCAACCGCGCCTTTGAAATCTCCCGCCCGCACAACGGAAGCTCTCACGCCCAACAAATCCATCGCATCCTTGTAAAAGATCGATTGCATAGCCATCGATGGCATATCTACCGACCCCAATTCAGCCAAGTAGACTTTGTCGCAACACGCAGCTATCGAAAGATGAACGTTAGAAGCATTTTCCAACCACGCATACGTTTGTTTGCCCGAATCACCCAATCTCTTTAGCCGCCGTGTCAGTTCGTCCAACTGGGCTGCGTTCATGGAGAGATTGCCGGACGACAGATCAAACACGACATGTTCGAACTGGTCGTTGGACTCCAGGTCCTCCAGAAACTTGCACAACTTAAAGAAAGACTTTTGCCGCGCTGGACTTCCGCCAAGCAGCAACATCGTCGGATCGAACGAAACAGGCTGTACCAAGTCGACGTAGTTGCCAGACAAGCTGATTTGTCGGACCTTCGTTTTTTTGGCTTCCTTCTTCTCTGTTTTCTTGTTATCGACATCGTTCGAACTGGCTTTGGTCGACTTGTCTTCTTTGGCCTTTGCATCACTATCGGACTTCTTGGCGGATGCGTCTTTGGCGGCTGCTTTCTTCTTCCCTTCTTTCTTTGATTCGGCGTCCTTGTTTTTTCGCTCTTTCTTTTCGCCGTTACGCTTTGCTCGTCGCTTCGACTTTTTCTCTTCTTCGACTCTGCGCGCAACTAGATCGCTGTTGCTGAAGCCAGCGTTCTGATCCTGCTTTTGCTTCTTGCTTTGACCGTGGCTTGCCGTGCAGCAAATCATGACCAACAAACACACAAAAATGTTTCGGAAGGTGAGAGGCGTCATTTTCAATCCAGTCGAGCGAGTATTGGGAATCTCGATTGTTGTGAACTTCAGATCTTATCGAGAGTATAGCTTGGGCGGGCGGACAGACTTCCGTGTACAAGCAACAGAATGCCCCAGTTTATTGTTCAAAGTAGCGAGAATTCAGGCAAACCAAAGCCTGATCCTCGCAATTCCTTAGAAGCATATTCGAGCACGGCGAAGGAATGTCGTAACGAATATCTAAAACCAGCGTACTTGCCGTACGTCGACAGCCATACCAGGACAGCCGTGCGGTTCGACCCTCTTAACATGACCGGCACCGAGTTATGATGAAGCCCGCAAACCACTGAGCATTGACGCATGATTTTTCTACCTAAATTCGACCCTGCGACGCAGCACTACGACATCACGAAGTCGTATGACTGGAACTACCGCAATGCTCCCGCGTTGCCGGAGAACTTTGTTCTCGAGCCGTCAACCGCGTCATGGCAACTAGCGGGCAAGACTGTGAATTCACCGATCGCGATCGCCGCGGGACCGCTACTGAATGGCCGCTGGGTCCTGCACTACGCCGCCCAAGGATTCGATGTCCTCACCTACAAGACGGTGCGAACAAAAGCATGGCCTTGCTATGCAAATCCGAATCTTGTACCCGTCAATCAAGTCGGCGAGCAAAACTACCAGGCGAGTTCGACGATGAACGGATCGTGGGCGGTCTCCTTTGGCATGCCTTCGTCGTCTCCTGACCTCTGGCGCTTCGATGTGGAAGAGACACGGCGGCTGCTACCCAAACAAAAGATGCTTTCGGTATCGGTTGTCGCGACGCCCGAGGCGGGGTGGTCTGTCGATCAGGTGGCCGAGGACTATGCAAAGTGTGCGTCTTGGGCCAAAGACAGTGGTGCCGACTTCATCGAATTGAATTTCTCGTGCCCCAACGTTTCGACGCAATGTTCGCAACTGTACCTGGATCCCGATGCGTCGCGTATCGTCACAGACACTGTTCGAGACCGAATCGGTTCCTCGCCATTACTGATCAAGATTGGGCAAGTTCCGCCGACTCTCACCGAATCGCTGGTGGACGCTTTTCAATCGGCCGACGCCGTTGTGATGATCAATTGCATCGCCACCAAAGTACAAAACGAATCGGGCAACGGAAATCTATTTGACGGTCACACTCGTGGAATCGCAGGTCAAGCAATTCACACTGCCGTGCGTGAACAAGTGGCCAATTTTGCACGGGCGATCCAAGAACAAGCGTCAAACTTGGAGGTGATCGCCGTTGGAGGCATCCGCACAGAAGAGGACATCGAGGCATGTTTGTCACTGGGTGCCACTGGCGTTCAGGTTGCAACCAGTGCCATGTCAGGACGATAGTCCACGGTGAGTAGGCAACTAATTGGTAGAGTATTTTATCGTATTACCGGTCCAACCCGGATCCGACATGAGGCTGCTCAACTCGCCGAAGCTCTCTTTCGAATCGCTGGTCACGACAATCGCATTGTGCCTGGCAGCCACAACAGGCAGCATGCCTTCGGGTAGTGTACGACTGAGATTCAGAATCGACGGCAAGTCACGATGCGTCATTGGTAGTCTTGGAACGCGGACTTGATGCACTGATGGTTCGAACATCGTCGCCAGCAATACCAGCGATTCAGCCCCTTCCTCTGCGGTGACTGTCAGCTTCTTTAGATTGGGGCATTGCTTTCGAAGCACTTGCAACCCTCGTCGAATATCGAAGACTCGCATCCCGTCCGGCGTCATGCCCAACAATTGAAAGCGACGACGGATATGAGTTTGTTTCCGGTCGTCACCCGCCCAGGGCCCGAAGGCCCCAGGACGCGCCGACAATGTTGCGATTGCCGTACCCTTAAACTGGTTGTTCGGCGGGTCAACGCTCACGTTCGTCGAAGTTGCTGGCGGATTCTCGCCACGCGAGACTACGAGGCGTATGGACTGAATGTCCTCTAGCTGTTGATCTCTCGGGTGAAGCACCTCCAGCCTTAACGGTACGTGCGGTTGGCTGTGAAACGTCAGCAGCGACAACTGCATACCTGTTTCAATACTCGGGTCAGCGGAATTCGCAAACTTAATCGATTGCAATTCAACCTCGTTGCTGACTTCCGCATCATGCGGCCACGCTCGGAAACATCGCTCTCGCAATTGAGTTCGGTACTGTTCCAGCAACCGATCCTGCAACTCCAGCGTTTGTTGCCTCGTCAGTGGCTCTGCGACCGGTACGAAGAACTCGTCAATCCGGGTATTCACTTCGTCGGTGGGCAATGACGGAAAGACTTTCAACATTTCCGGTGCAAAGAAACTCTCTGCGACCTTGTCGACCATAGCGTTTTGGCCTCGCAGAAATCGATTCATCCAGCGAAACGCATGGATATGCAATTCCTGCGTATCTGCGTGGGGCCCCTCGGTGATCTGCAGGCCCAGTTGATCGCTGGCGTCGTACAGTCGATAGATGTGTCGCACTTGCCGATGAACATCGATCACTCCTTCCAAGGGAAAGATGACATCTTTATCCGTGTTTGAAATCAACAATGGACGCGGAGCCACCAGTGCCGCAATCTTGGCAAAATTCCAGCGATGACTGTTCACCATAAACATGCAATCACAATGGCCTTCCACACACCCGTCCATGACCTGATTGCGCATGGAGGTGATCCCGGCCACAGGCACCGCGCACTGAACACGATCATCGAGTGCCGCAAGCCACCAGCTATAGATTCCGCCGCCGGAACGCCCGGTTACTCCGACTCTTTGCATATCGCACTCAGATCTTGTTTCCAAGTAATCGAGTGCCCGCATGCAATTCCAAGCTTCGAGCCCCGCGGGAGTGTAGCCTCGTGAATTCCACCACCAACGATTCAATCGATACGTGCCATGATGGAATCCTTCGATCTCGCCGCGTTGCACAGTATCGATGATCAGGCAAACGTAACCGTTGCGAGCGAACCACGCACCATGGTGCTGGTAGTGCGCCTTGTTGCCATAACTGATGCCGCCTTTTTTGACTTTGGCATGACCGCAGACATAGAGCACGGTTGGATACGTCTGTGTTACGTCCACCTTGTTTGCGATGAGGTTGCCATCACCACCTGGCTTGGGCAAATAGAGGTTCGCCGTAACGTAGAGCCCCGGCATTGACTGGAAGTGCAGTCGTTCGACCGTAAACTCGGGATGCTCATTCGTGCCGGTCACTTTCGCGTGCAGCGGGGTTCGCTTGGGCAGCGGGAGCAGCCCCAACATATCGAACAACTGATTTCGCAACTGAGGTCGCGCAGCCTCCCAGTCTTGCAGTGTCTTGTAGGACGTCAGCTCATTCGTTCGCTCGATTTTCGAGACGTGGTATTCAAAGAACTGCTTCAGTCTAAGGTCTTCAATGCGTGACCAGGTCTGCCCGAACAGCGTTGAACTACAAGCCAGGATTAAGAAACAAGCCACCAGTTTTCGGATGGCGTGATGCGTGAGCTTGCCTTGCATGAGTGAGCGACCGCAGATTTGAGTTCGCGAACAGTCCAACCGGACATGCCTAGGTTTGGCGATGCATTCAACAATATTGCTCAGACAACACCAAACATCAACGAACTGCCGGGTTTGACCTAGCTTCTCCGCAATTCGCTATTGCTGGTTCGACAACTCTTCTAGCTTGCGATCGACTTCCTGCCAGTCCAAGACATCTCGAACCAGTGGCCAAATTCGCGAGCCAAACCGGCTGTGGGCGATGTCCCGTCCGACACGACCGACGTACAGCCCGACCAAGAACGCAACAAACGGAAAAGCATCAAAGATGTGACGCTGGTACATCCAAAGAATCAACGCCGACGCGCCGCCAAGAATGATTGCGGAGAACAGCCACTGCGGTAGGTAAGCCCGAATCTGATCAAACAACGGGATCTCGCGACCACGATGTTTCTTGAAGCTTTCCAGAACCCGCAGATACAGCCTCACCTGCTTTGAAGTAGTTGAGTGCGACTCGGCGGGCTCGTAAGGATTCGCCATGTTCGGTTCACCAAAGGAAAGAGCCACCCGTTGGTGGCTCGATGCGTGTCAATTAGTTGACGAAACGTCGTTAGCGATCGAGAGCATTTTTGAAGCCCTTCGACAGCTGCTCAATTGGCGTCTTCTGCATGAACACCAGTAGGTCCGTGATTTCTTGCAGCGTCAGTTCATTCAGCAATCCCTCGGGCATTGCCGACAGCTTGCTGGGAATCGTTTGCTCGATAGAGTCTTTGGGAATTCGGACCTTCGTACCGTCTAACTTCAGAACGATCAATTCGCCATTGCCACCGTCACCAATAATGCCGGTATAGGTCTGGCCGTCATCGGTCACCAGAGTCTTAGACTTGTACTGATCAGAAATGACTCGCGAGGGGTAGATCACGGAATCGACGATTTCCTTCGTCGTAAATCGCTTGCCGATCGTCGAAAGATTCGGCCCCATGTATTCACCGATTGCTCCGTGGCGATGGCAACTCGCACACTTCGCCTTCGAGAACACAATGCTGCCGCGAGCGACATCGCCCAGCGTCTCAATGTCTGGTTTGCTCAAGTGGCGAAGCAACTTGTGGTAGTCCCACTTATTCCCAGTCGTATTCGACGCCAATGCCGATGGAGCGTCAGGATACGTTCGAGCGTACCAAGTCTGCCAAGCCTTAATCGCTTCATTCCACGGCGGTGTCGATTCGCTGCTGGCGAAACCTTGCCAGTGCTCAAGCAAACGAATCGCGTCGTCTCCACCGTTGTCGCCGAGACGGCTACCTAACAGAATTACCTGTCGGTACGGTTCAGCTTCTTTCGGCGAACGATCGACGGTGCTCAGTTTGATCAGAATCTCACGAGCGACAGAGCCTTCGAGCAATGGAAGGCTGCGGAGCAGATAATTCCAACTCTCGCCACCCGGCTGTTCAGCCAATGCAATGGTGGCTTCCGTCCGACGAGATGGTTCGTCGTCGTAAACTTTTCGAATGTAGGCCATCGAAGATTCACGACCATCGCGAGCCAAGACCGCCATGATGGCGACTTTCAGCTTCTTCGTGGTTTCATCGACAATAGAAATCGATTGGTCTAACACGACCAAGTCCTGAATCTGGTCCGACGTCAGCTTTTCCGGCAGCCGCAAGACCGCCGCCAGTGCCGCACTCGGATTGTCAGCTCCGTCGCGAATCAATGCGTAGCTCTCTTTCGGATCCAACTTCTTACCAAAGTCGCGAGCTACGTTTTGCAGGTATCCAGCGACACCATTACCGGCATCTTCAGCAGCCTTCAAATGCTTCATCAATTGCATCTTTTCGCTGGTCGACCAATCGGTATCCAAAGCACTTAGATGCGTGGCGAGGTGAATACGGTCGTTTTCCGGCAAGTCTGAACTGAGTTGCTCGAGGTATCGATCTTTGATGTCCGTGACTTTCAACCGCACGAGCAATCGAACCAACTCACGATTCATCACATGATGGCCGTTGGCTGGGTACTCTTCGGAGAGTGTCGCGACAAGGCGCGGAGCTTCCTCTTTGGTGATACCGCTACGCAGCAAAGTAATCTGCAACATCCGCAGCATATCGATGAAGTCCTTGTCGCTGATGTATGTACTCATCAACTCGGCCGCACGCTCGCAGACAACGGTTCCATGCTTCTTGCTTGGCCACGCCGTCATCAGTGCCGTAGAGGATTGAACGAACAAACGCACATCGTTGGTCGTCATGGCTTCGCTAAGCCACTCTTGGGGATCGTCCAATGCAAGTAGTCGTCGCGCAGCCCACTTTTCGAAGCGATCTTCCGACTTCAAGAGCGGAGCGAGATATTCGAACGGGACACTGCGGTGCTCTCGCACCAACGACTCGCAAGCCTGGCGACGCACCGCAGGATGTGGATCGCCAAGCAGCTCGAGTTGTCGCAGCGGCAGACGCTCGTCTTCCATCAAACTCATCAGATACAGCGAAGCCCGCCGCATCTGAGGCTCGGGATCTTTCGAAAGCTTGATCAGCAAATCGGCATCAGGCATTGGGCCAACCCACTGCATCAATTGCAGAGCCTGTAGCCGTTCTTCAATCGACAAATCTTCGTCTTTGGTAGCGCGAACGACACGCGAGTCCCATGTGTCACCCATGCGTTGCTTGACCGCGGCGACACCTTGCCGACCCCAACTGCTATTCACCTGAGGAGCACGCAGGGCCATTGAAATCGTGTCAGGCATCGCTGGGACACGTTGTTTCGGTCCCGTCCAGGCGACACGATAGATACCGCCCTGGGTACCGCGTCCACCCGTGACGAAATACAACATGCCGTCCGGTCCGATTTCTAAGTCAGTCACGTTCAGCGGAGTTCCCTCCACGAACGTCTCGGTCTTAACTTTGTAGCTGGCGCCGTCCTCTTGCATTCGAGCCGTCAGAATTCTGCCTTCTGACCAGTCGCCCATAAACGCCGTGTGACGATACGACTTTGGGTAGGTGTAGTGTTGATAAAAGACGACACCGGTTGGCGAACCACGTCCCGTCTCGACAGCCGGTGGAATCGCATCCAGGTAGTACTCCGGCCACTTCGACCATCCGCTCCGCCAGCCGAATTCACTGCCAGGAACAGCATGATACAACCGCGTGGGGCGATACCAATTTGTCGTTTGGTCTGACTCCATATCGGAATCGTAGGTGAACAACTGGCCTCGAGCGTTGAACGCGAGGTCGTAGCTGTTGCGAAGGCCGCTTGCGTACAACTCCAACTTTTTACCGTTGATGTCCGTTCGCAAAATGAATCCGGCAGGAATGCGAATCCCACGAGCGTGTCCTCCGGGATCCTCGTACTTTGGAATCAAATCACCTTCGTACAGATGTCGACGCGGACTGTGCTGAGAGAACTTCTCTTCAATTTTCGCGTGGTTTCCGACAGTGATGTAGAGCTTTCCGTCTGGCCCTAGGACTATTCCGTGCGGCCCATGTTCTTTTGAGGTCACGTCAAACGCAACCAAGAGCATCGCTTCTTCCAACTCGCCATCGCGATCTTCGTCACTCAATCGATAAAGCCCCGCGCCGTCGCTGCCTTCCGCGACCACGAAGACCATTCCACTCAGCGCTAGGATTCCCTGGCAATTCTTGACCTTGTCGCAGTAGCTCCGAACCTGGTCGAGGTTTCCGTCGCCGTCGGTATCTTCGGCGATCATCAGCGGACCATTCTCACGACCCACCAATAGTTGCCCAAATTCGTTGAACGATGATGTGATCAGCGACCCCGTTAGGTCGTTACCAATCAACTGCTGTACGGCAAAACCATCACGTGTTGTGAACCGATGGCTCAGATCTACAACCTTCGACTTCTTACTGCTCGCTTGCTCTTTGGCGGACTCGGTCGGTCGCTGAAGAGATGGTGAGATCTCCTTCGGTACGATCGCGCCGGGCTTCGAAGTTACCTCGGGCGCCTTCACTTCTGGCCGAGGCGTAATTGCATTCTTTTTGGTCGGAGACTCAATCCCTGCTCCGGATGGTTTTACGTGGGGATTGGCGATCTCTTGTGGCGCAATGTTGTTTGTACTGCTGGGTGTCTGATGATTCGGGGGCAACGGAACGGCATTCTTGTTCGCGTTCGGCTGACGCCCTTGCTTCTGATTCAACCAGGGGAACTTCTTTTGAAGAGGAGCAAACAGCCCTCCGTTTTGTGGTGTCCCTTTGGGACGACCACCGGTACCGCGTGGCTGTTCGTAAGCGGCCAGGATGACTTTGGATTCACCTGGATCGTATTCATCTTGGACGCGTTTTGGTTTGTTGATGGCAATCGACGGAGGCATGCGCCGGGCACTTGGAAGCGGGTTAACGATCCAAGGTGCTGTGGATCCCCACGGCCCCAACTGCGTGGCCGCCTTCCAGCGTTGATCAGCGAACCTGGCCAACCGCCACTTTGGCGAGTCCATGGTCGAGCACTTCCAGGTGTCATCGGTGACAAACGTACGACCGTCACCCAGGACTAACTTGGCAACCACACCCGCTGTTTTTCCGTGTCGATTGACCACCTTAATGGCCAATGCGTTCGGACCTTCGACTATCAATGGCGTAACATTGAACCGCGTAAAGTGTCGCCACTGATCACCATTGCCAACGCGTTTCGCATTCAGTGTGACTTCGAACGAGTCGTCCGCAGCAACTTCCAAGATGGCCGTCGTCGGGTATTCGACGTCAAAGGATTTGCGGAAGTAACCGGCCACTCCCTTAGGAACTTCGTTGGCCTTGTGAACCGGAACCCAGATCCAATTCAATGACGACTTAGGCTTGGGCGTTTGTTTTTCGGCGTGCAGCAATCCCGGCACTGCAAGGAAAACAAGAAACGCAATTCGAATGGGAATTCGCTGAGAGTTCGACATAGTTCAACCGCATTTTTGCGTAGGTCCGCAGAAATTGACGGCGGAGAGTACCAGGGCGATACCGTGCGGGCAACAGAGATTGCACAACTGCTATTGCGAGAAGTGCTGCCACACGCGGCCACGGCGAAGAAAATGCCGGTGGCCAATGAGATGCTAGCTACGCAGATTAAGGCAACTGAAACGAAGAATCGCGGCCGCAGGTAGAAGTGGACGTGCTAGCATCAGCCGACGATCACTGCACGCTGATGCCGGCTTCATTCAGAATCTTGGTGATATAAGCCTTGCGATTTTTTGGCTTGGGATGCGTGCTCATCATCTCGGGTGGACCGCCGCCGGGAGCCGATTCCTCAAGAATCTCCATTACGTCCAGCATCGCTCTCGGATCGAATCCTGCTTCAATCGCGAGACTGACGCCCCACTGGTCGGCTTCCAGTTCGTCGCCACGTCCGTACTTCATGTTCACCATTTTGCCGACCATGGCGGCCATTTGCCCGCTCTGCACACTACCGCCGCCCACTGAAGCTGCACCAATGAGGCCTTGGGTTAGTTTCTGCTTGGCCATTCGCTGCGCACCGTGTCGAGCCACAACGTGGCCAACCTCATGAGCCAAAACACCAGCCAGTCGATCGACGGCTTTCCCGTTTTCCGTTGGCTTGTCGAATCGGTACAGGCGCTCGAACAAGTTGTAGGTGATAAAGATCTGACCACCTGGCAACGCAAAAGCATTGATGGCTCGGTCGTCAGCCAACAGATGAAACTCATAGCGATACGGATTGGATCGACCCGGCATTCCTGAAATACGACGATTCAATCCATCGACGAGCCGAAGCCCAACCTGATCCACAACCTGCTGGTATTCTTGATTTCGATGCATGCCACCATGTTGCTGCGCCATTTGCGGCGCGGATGCCAACCCAAGTCGAATTTCTTCTTCCTCGGTCATGGCAACACGCTGCGATTTGCCCGTGATTGGATTCACGTCAGACGTACGCAGGTATGAAAACAACGAGAAAAGGACGATGCCAGCCGCGATCATCAACCGCAGCTTCATGCCACTTCCTCGCGTGGTGCGTCGCCCGTAGCCTCCGCCTCCGTATCCATTGCCGTAACCGCCGCGTCGCAACATCGCGAGAACCCTTTACTGTTCAGAGAGAACCGTTTTGACCGGTCATTGCTCTATCGGATCTTAGACTCTACTTGTCTTTGTCAAATGACGAATCGGCACTCTTGCCACAGTAGTCAATGATTCGAGCGATTTCGGATCGTAGCTTAGCCCGCGTCACGATCCGATCGATGAATCCGTGCTCCAGCAAAAACTCGCTGGTTTGAAAACCTTCAGGCAATTCAATGCCAATCGTCGCCTTAATCGTACGAGGGCCAGCAAACCCAATCAAAGCTTTGGGCTCGGCGAACACGATGTCTCCCAATGAAGCGAAGCTCGCAGCGACGCCTCCCATCGTGGGATTCGTCAATACAGAGATGAAAAGTCCACCTGCATCATGATAACGAGCCAGCGCGGCCGACACTTTGGCCATCTGCATCAGTGACAGAATTCCTTCGTGCATACGTGCGCCACCGCCGGAACCGCTGATAATGATCAGTGGCAGGTCTTGCTCTCGTGCGCGCTCTGCAAGTCGAGTCAATCGCTCACCGACCACCGACCCCATGCTGCCCATAATGAACTGCGAGTCAGTGACGCCAAAGGCAACTCGTCGAGCACGAATCATGCCTGTACCCGTTATCGCGGCGTCCGTCAGCCCCGTGCGTTTCTGCTCGGCAACCAAACGATCGCGATACGGCTTCTTGTCTTCGAATTGAAGTGGATCCGCCGGCATCAGGTCCGAGTCCCACTCCACAAAGGTCTCCGAATCCAGAACCTGCTTAATGCGTTCCTTGGCAGAGACTTTTTCGTGAAAACCGCACTCAGGGCAAACGTTTTGATTCTTGAGAAACCGCTTCGTGAAAATAGATTGCCGACAACCGTTGCACTTTTTCCAAACGC
>CAYQMZ010000040.1:17860-20224 GCA_964418725.1 uncultured Pirellulaceae bacterium | reverse complement strand
GGCCAGCGTTCCAAGCACAGGCGGACCAAGCGCAGGTTCACCGAGTTCTACCCAGTCTAGCGTGAAGGGCACCGTGTTGGTTGTCGACGACAGCCCAACGGTACGCAAGATCGTAACGATGACGCTGGAAGCCGACGGCTACGAAGTCGTTACTGCTGAGGATGGAGTGGACGCGACGAAAGTACTCGTTAACTTCTCGCCAAACCTCATCCTGCTGGACATCAACATGCCTCGAATGGGCGGCTACAAGCTTTGCAAGCTTGTGAAGTCACATCCAGACACAAGCGGAATTCCAGTCGTGATGCTGTCCGGCAAGGACGGGCTGTTTGACAAACTTCGTGGCAAGCTCGTCGGCTGCGATGAATACATCTCTAAGCCGTTCGAATCAGAAGAACTTCTCAAGTGTGTTCGTGAGCACATCAACGTTGTAACTGCCTAATGAGACCCACCGTGACTAGCCCCAAGACAAAAGTTGTTGTTGTCGACGACAGCCCAACGGCGTTGCAGTTTGCAGCCGATGCGTTGTCGCACGGCGGCTTCGAAATCCAGACTGCTTCCGATGGCGATGAAGCTATCGAAATCATTCGAAATACGCCGCCTGACGTCGTCGTTCTGGACATCATCTTGCCCAAGAAGAACGGTCTGCAGGTTTGCCGCGAACTGAAGACGAACCCCAACACACAAGACGTCAAAGTCGTGTTGCTGAGCAGCAAGAATCAAGAACTCGATCGACTTTGGGGACAGCGACAGGGCGCCGACGCCTACGTCACCAAGCCGATCGCTCCGGAAGAACTCACAGCAATCGTCGCCGCTGTCGCAGCCGGCCCGTCCACTACCGAAAACACGTTAAGGGGTGTGTCATGAGCGATCACGGAGCGAATCCGATCGACGAAGATCTGGAAATGCTGGAGGCCATCAAGGCTACTTTTGGTGACGCCGCCGCGGACCTGATCGGCGAGGATGCGTCAGCCGACATGTTCGACTCGCAGCAGCCTTCGCTGGAAGAGCTGGTTCAAGAGATCGACAGCCTCACAGTTGGGACGCAGCAAGCCAAAGGTCCCCAAGAAAACACAGGTGATCAGACCGTCGAGAAGTTCATCGTCGTCGAAGTCAGCGGCTCAACCGTTGCCATTCCCATGGCCAACGTCCACGAGATCCAGCGGCTTCCCAAGATCACGTACCTGCCTCGAGTACCGGAATGGGTCCTAGGGGTTACCAATCTTCGCGGCAGCATTGTGTCGGTCGTGGACTTTCGTCAGTTGCTTGATCTTCAACCCGGCGAGACCACAAGCGCATCTCAGCGACTAGTGATGGTTCACTCGCTGGTCGATGACGTGGCGACAGGATTGGTCGTCGACCGGGTTCTTGGAATCCGCAACTTGCGAAGAAACAAAGTGAAGACCACGACGACGAGCGCGACAGACCGTCTGACGCGTCTCATGACGGACATGGTTGACGTCGAAGGCCGATTGGTGGCGTTGCTCGACATCGACAGTCTGCTGCTCTCGGAAGATTTTCGTCAATTCGACGCGGCCTAACTACAAACCAGTTCATTCGTTCAAAAACAAGAAATAAGCTGACTTTCAAAGACCAAAGGGGTTTTAACGATGGCGTTTGATGGATCTTTTTCGAATTCTGGATTGATCTCACGGATCACCTCCAAGATTCGCAACAAGCTGGTACTTTCCTTCCTGATGGTATCGTTGATTCCACTTCTCTCACTGGCCTGGGTACTGCAAACCCAGTCTAGTAAGGCGTTGACAGAACAGGCGTTCTCACAGTTGAACGCGGTTCGAACGATTAAGGCGAATCAGGTCAAGGAATACTTTACGGGTATCGAGAACCAGATCGTCACGTTCTCAGAGAACCGGATGATTCGCGAAGCGATGAGCGAGTTTCCGACAGCGTTGAACGAAGCCAGGTCACAAAACGGAGTGACCGCACAGAGTGTCGATCAGCTTGAGCAGGATTTGTTCAGCTACTACACAGACGAATTCGCGGCGGAGTATGGTCGTCGTAATGACGGAAACGCTCCACCATTGGAAGAACAGTTTTCCAAGCTGGATGATGACTCCGTGTATCTACAGAGTCTCTACATTAAGCAAAACCCGAATCCACTGGGTGAAAAGGAAAAGCTGACTCGAGCCGAAGACAAATCGCGATACAGCGAGCTGCACGGCAAGTTCCATCCGATCGTTCGAAGTTACCTAGAGAAGTTTGGTTACTACGACATTTTTCTCGTGGACGCCACGACCGGCAACGTTGTCTACTCCGTGTTCAAGGAGCTGGATTATGGCACCAGCCTGTTTAACGGCCCCTATCGGGACACGAACTTCGCGCGAGTTGCCAAGCAGGCGTTGAGGC
>CAYQMZ010000040.1:15482-17850 GCA_964418725.1 uncultured Pirellulaceae bacterium | reverse complement strand
GACCTCGAATCGGGCGACATTGTCTACTCGGTATTTAAGGAATTAGACTTCACGACTTCGTTGAAGGACGGTCCCTACTCGAACACAAACTTCGGCCGTGCGTTTAGATTGGCCGCTGATGCGAACTCAGCAGACGACGTTTTCCTCGTCGACTATGAAGCGTACACACCATCGTATGAAGACGCGGCCAGCTTCATTTCCTCGCCGATCTTTGGCGACAATGGAGAGAAGATTGGCGTCGCCATCTTCCAGATGCCTATTGAACGAATTAACGCCATCATGGCGGAACGAACTGGTCTCGGCGAAACGGGGGAGACATACGCTGTTGGTCCTGACATGCTGTTCCGGAACGACTCGCGATTTTTGACGGAACTGAACGTCGGAACGACGATCATGAACGCATCCGTCCAAGTCGACACCGAAGCGACACGTGCGGCATTTGCTGGAGAATCGGGCTCGCAAGTCATCGATGACTATCGAGGAGAGCCTGTTCTTAGCTCCTGGACGCCATTGACCGTTCATGAAGCAAAATCTGGCGGCGAGCCAATTACGTGGGCTCTGATGTCGGAATTCGACCAGGCTGAGGTGCGTCAGCTTTCTGCCGGACGACAGGTCGGTACTGTTATGGCACTTACGATTTTGGGTCTGATTGCCGTCTCGCTGTTCGTTTCGAAGAACTTGACGCGTCAAGCGGATTCGATTTCGGACATGCTTTCATCGATCGGTATTGGTGACTTCGGTGCTCGTGCCGACATCGTTAGTAACGACGAACTTGGTGACGTTGCTCTATCACTGAACTCGATGTGTGACAACACTCTGAACCTGATTCAGTCGGCGGAAGAACGTAACCAGATCGAGTCCTCCATCGAAAGTCTGCGTCTTGAGCTGGAAGAGATCGCTAATGGTAACCTGTCAGTTGAAGCTCAGGTTAGTGAAGACGTAACCGGGGCGATCGCACTTTCGGTGAACGACATGGTTCACCAGCTTCGCGACATTATTCACCGCGTTAAGTCTGCGACGAACGAGGTAAGTAGTTCGGCTACTGAAATTCAATCCACTACATCGAGTCTGTCTCGTGGTAGTGCGTTGCAATCGACTCAAATCGCCGACACGTCTACTGCCGTTAAGGATATGGCTGACTCGATTCAAGACGTTGCTGCGAAGACGGAGGAATCCGCTTCGGTTGCTCGTAACGCTCGAGATCAGGCGGCCAAGGGTGCGGCTTCTGTAGCGGCGACGGTCGACGGTATGAATCGCATTCGAAGTCAGGTACAAGAAACTTCGAAACGTATTAAGCGTCTCGGTGAAAGTTCTCAAGAGATTGGTGAGATCGTTCAGCTGATTTCTGACATTGCTGACCGAACCAGTATCCTGGCGTTGAACGCGTCGATTCAGGCGTCGATGGCTGGTGATGCTGGTCAAGGTTTCGCGGTTGTTGCGGAGGAAGTTGAACGACTGGCTGAACGGTCAAACGACGCGACCAAGCAGATCGCAACGCTGATTAAAGCGATTCAAACGGAAACGAACGAAGCCATCACGGGTATGGAAGAGAGTACTCGCGAGGTTGTCGAAGGATCGAAACTAGCCGCGGAAGCGGGACAGACTCTTGCCGATATTGACTCGGTTTCGAACGAACTTGCTCAGCTTATCGAATCGATTTCGCTCTCTGCGAAGCAACAAGCTCGCGGTGCGGAAGCCGTTTCGAACTCGATGATCGAGATTTCTGAAGTTACGAAGATGACCTCTGACGGAACAAGTCAGGCTGCTGACTCGGTGAGCCAACTGGCTCAATTGGCGGACGGCCTTCGCGGTTCTGTCAGTCGATTCAGTCTGCCTGCCTTCTTGGAGTCGGCTGGTGAGGATATGGAAGACGAAAAGCTGCTTCAACAGATGTTGGAAGAAGCGATGGCAATTTCCGATGACGCCGAAGCTGGTGCCGACTCCGGCTCGGCTACAGCGGGTGCTGCTTCTCAGGGTGAAGTGAACCTGGAAGTTTCTGTCAGCTAACGAAGCTGCACGCACGAGAAAGTCTGCTCGGTTTGCCCGGCGAATTGCGTCGGGCAGACCGAGCGTCTGCCATAGTGTCCCACGTCGGCCGGAAGGACGAACCCAACCATGACGCTAGAATCCAACGACGCAAACGGTGGAAACGACCCGAATTCAAGTGAAACCTCGAATGCCGTATTCGAAGAAACACTGAAGGATTTGGCCCGCGAAGTTCCCGAGGAATTGGGGGCGGTTTATCGCGAGGAAGCCGAAGACAATCTGAATCTGATCTACAGCGGCCTCAACGCGCTGAAAGTAGATCCGGGCGATATGGAGCAACTCCAAAACGTCCGGCGTTCTGCTCACACGCTAAAGGGAGCAT
>CAYQMZ010000040.1:0-15472 GCA_964418725.1 uncultured Pirellulaceae bacterium | reverse complement strand
CTCAGAGCACGTGAGACAATTTTGTCGAGAGCTTCACACGTTAAAGGGAGCATCCGGCGCTGTGGGTCTGCGCGTTGTGACAAAGTTGTCGCATCGCATGGAAGATTTGTTGGATTGGTTGTACGACAACCGAAAGCCACTAACGGGCGAAATCCTCACGCTGATCTTGGATACGACAGATCGCCTACACGACCTTTCGTTCGGCGAGTACGACACTACGCAGATCGCTCAGGCTGTTGAGCAGTTGTATCAACAATACGAAGAGCAGTTCTCCCAAATTGCTCAGCAATCAAATACACAACCAGCGGCGTCGGTCGAGCCAGAGCCTGCGCCGATCAATACGGACGCAACGCCGGAGGAGCCGACGGAAGAAGTCGACCCAGCGGCCAACTCCAAGAAACAAACGATATCGCAACCGCCTGGGCAAATGCTCCGAGTACCGCTGTCGCGAATCGATGATGTCGTCGGCACCGTTAGCGAGCTGATCATCAATCGCACCACGTTCGAACAGCGAATGGGTGCGTTCGTCAGCAACGTGAAGGAACTCGGCGCGATTCTAGATCGCTTGCGAGCTGTTTCCAGCGAGATGGAAACACGTTACAGCGTGGAAGCTTTGGGGGCCGACCCTGTATTCCAAAGCTCAGGTAATCACCCCACTGCAGGTACCTATCAACCTCAGTTCACATCGCAGACCAATGACAATCGAATGTCCGAGTTCGACTCCCTGGAGTTTGACCGGTACAACGAGTTCCACCTGCTGACGCGATCCGTTTCCGAAGTTTCGAATGACGTAAACACCGTCACGAACGAACTCCGCACATTGATTGGGGACTTCGATTCGCTTTTAGCTCGGCAAGACCGACTCTCCCGAGACACCCAGGACCGACTGATGAAGGTCCGGATGGTTCCGCTCGCCTCAATCGCGACGAAGCTAGATCGAGCCACGCGCGTCGTAGCCAAGAAACAAGAGAAGCAGGTAACTCTTTCGTTCAGCGGAGAGGATACCGAAATCGACAAGACCGTGCTGGAGGAGATGACCGATCCGCTGTTGCACCTAATTCGCAACTGCGTCGACCACGGGATCGAATCAGCCGAAGAACGCGAGTCGAAAGGCAAAGCCGCCCAAGCAAACGTTCGCATCAAGGCGTTCTATCAAGGAACACAAGTCGTCATTCGCATCTCAGATGACGGCCGTGGACTGGATCACCAGAAAGTTGCCGCTGCTGCAGTTCGGAAGGGCTACCTGAAGGACTCGGAAGTGGCCTCGATGACGCCGCAGGAAATCTATCCTTACATCTTCGTCCCTGGGCTGTCCACGGCCGCTGCTCTCAGCGAAGTTTCTGGACGCGGCGTGGGTATGGACATCGTCCGCAACACAGTGCAGAAGTTGAAAGGGACGATCAACGTCGATTCAGAAAAAGACAAAGGGACCACTTTCACGATTCGCCTACCGCTGACTCTTGCGGTAACGCGGGCGTTGATGGTTATCGCAGGCAACGAACAATTTGCCATTCCAATGCAGTCCGTCATTCAGATTGCTCGTGTCGAGCGAACGTCATTGGATACCATTGGTTCGCAGACCGTCGTCCGAATCAATGACCATGCTTATCCATTGGTTCGTTTGGCAGATCAACTGTTGCTGCGTGAGGCTGACGATGAATCACCGACGATTCCGGTGTTGATCGTCCGATCCGGCGATTCAGAGTTGGCGATCCACGTCGAACGCATCATTGCTGGTCGCGACATTGTGGTCAAAACCCTTGGCTCCCACTTGCGTAGCGTTAATGGCCTGATCGGTGCGACACTACTTGGGGACGGTACCGTTGTACCGATTCTGGATCCAAACGCATTCTCTGGAGAGTCAGAAGAAGCGTTTATTCCGAAGCCGATGGGACGAGCTGGAGGACGGGGCGATGTGAATGTCATGATCGTCGACGACTCCGTAAGCGTTCGTCGTGTCATGGAGAACCTCGTCAAAGCCAACGGCTGGAAGCCCACGGTTGCGAAAGACGGGGTCGATGCGATCGAAGTCCTGCAAACACAAGAGCGACTGCCGGACATCTTCCTGCTAGACGTCGAAATGCCTCGGATGGATGGCTACGAATTGCTTTCCTCGCTTCGCGGAATGCCAGAAACGAAGGACATCCCCGTCGTTATGGTAACGTCGCGAGCAGGCGAAAAGCACCGACAAAAAGCATTTTCACTAGGTGCCACAGACTACTTGGTGAAGCCTTACCAAGACGAAGACTTGGTGGCATTGGTCAAACAGTTGACGTCCGAAACCGTGTTGGGTTAGAGAACACATGCAAGATTCGATTCGCATTGTACCGGTCGTCGTCGATGGAAACACGTTTTGCTTCGACAATCGGAATGTCTTGAGCGTTTCGCAAGGGACGATTTGCCAGTTGATGGACACGCCACTTCCTGGCGGAATCGTGGGCAGCATCACACGTGGCGAAAACGAAGTCCCAGTGTTCTCTGTGCGGCAACTTTTCGGGTGCGAAACTGAGCTGCCAATTGAAAAAACCAATCTAATCATCGCCGCGACGGCACTTGGCGAATGCGGTTTTCTTGTCGACGACGTACTACGCGGCCGCGAAGCCATTTCATTGGCGCCATTTCCTCGCGTCGCAGTATCGAAGGACCAAGCCTTCTACTGCGGAATCGTTCGTTGGCAGCAAGATTCTTCGACCACCGCGACCACGATGCTGCTAGATGTCGAGGGATTAGTTGGTGAGTCGCAGTATTCAGGTCCTCAATTTTCTCCACAAGTCGATGAAGCGGTACGTGGAAACTTTGGCGGTGCACGTAGCAAAGGCCAGTTGATGCTCTTTGATCTACCGCACGTAGACTGGGACAACCAGGTCGTCTCCATCGCTCTGAGTGTTACCCAGGTGTTGGAAGTTGCGAAGCCTGAAGAGCTGATTCGAATTCCGCTTGCACCTGACAATTTTTTGGGCTTCATCAATTGGCGACAATACGCTGTGCCTGTCGTCAACTTGCCTGAAGAGATGCAGCTAGGTACCGTGCCAGAAGCGGCCAGCAACCGAATCGTTGTGGCCAGAACCGAGCAGAATGAGTTAGTCGGTTTCTATTCCTGCAACAGTATTCGAACTCTCTCATTGCCCGTCGAAGCAACTCCATTTGTGATGGGCCAGGTCTCAAAGAGCACTGCCGTCCGGGCGACGTATCTAACAAACGACGGCGTCTTTGTTGTGCCCAATTTGGAACTGTCGACATCCACTTCGGCCTAACGCCTTCGATGCTCGGGCGTGAAGATCGCCGCTGAGCGGATCAGCTGAATTAGTAGCCCGCCAGGGAGTCGAACCCCGTCTAACTGATTCGAAGTCAGTCGTGCATCCGTCACACTCGCAGGCTAACGCGAATTTCGGCCAAAACGGCATCGCTGGGTCTTCAAGCTTCTCGGCTCTGCCGGCCGTCCGTTGATCAGAGTGTCCTTGCCAGGAATTGAACCTAGTCTTCAACCTTCGCAGGGTTGCGTGCGAATCCGGCACACTCCAAGGACAGTGGTTGATGTGCGATGGCACATCGAGCTCCGGCGGCAGGGATCGAACCTGCAATCGTCTGCTTAACAGGCAGCTGCCTTACCATTGGGCCACACCGGAATCGCGACCGTTCCAAGACGGTTGTGAGTTAGTAGTCGTGAGTGAGAAGTCGTGCTTCTACTAAGTTGCGGGAGATGGATTTGAACCACCGACCTCAAGGTTATGAGCCTTGCGAGCTAACCGGGCTGCTCTATCCCGCGAGAGCGCCCAGCGAGAATTGAACTCGCGTCTTCTGCATGGCAAGCAGATGGGTTACCACTACACCATGGGCGCCTGTTTTCATTTGATTGGCTTTCGCCGTAACGTTTACCTCACTCGTCTGTGAACTCGTATGCTTCGTCCCGCCTTGACGAGTGGTAGCCGTGGGAATCGAACCCACCGCCGCTCGCTTATAAGACGTGCTTGACCAACCAGATCCCGACTACCGTGCGACAGCAACTGTCGAACTAGTAGGGGCGCGGGGATTCGAACCCCGACAGGCAGATTAAAAGTCTGCTGTGCTAACCATTAACACCACACCCCCATCGTTACCGGGGTATGCGTTTAGATCGCCGCGTGTTGTACATATTCAATTTCCTTCGCTTTGCCAAACGTGCATGGTATTCATGTAGTGGTCGCCCCGAGGATCGAACTCGGCGCGCTCTTCTTATCAGAAAGAGATGAGCAACCAGCTCTCGACGACCGTCATGATGAACGTTTCAAGTTCTCTATCTGAGACCTGATCAGTGGACTGGGAGGCGCTCGAATCCTCGTCTCCTGGGCTTCAACCAGACGCTAAACCGTCTCAGCTACCAGTCCTTCATCTGATGGGGCTTTGTGTCGCAATCGCGTCGTATAGGCACAAAAAAAGCCGGCGACCAAGCACCGGCTGTACACGAGTAACGCTCGAGTCGCCGAAGCTACAGTCGCAAATTCATTGGGTTCGCAAACCGCCCCTTAAGTGCGTTGACCTTTGCGAAACGTTTTGTCCGAATTCGTATGTACATCGTTAATGCCTAGGAACTCTTCGTCCTCGTTAAAACCACTCGTGCCCGTTCTTGTTACGCGGCCAACACGGGGCAACGTTTTCGTGAAATCGATTCAAACGGGTCACAGGTAAGGACGGGGTTATCGTTACCGGGTTCGCACGAATTCGCATTTCTTTCGCGCCCGCAACCGTAAATCGCCAGACAAAAACGGTGCGCTGCCAGATTCCAACTGGCAGCCCAAAACTCCCGAGAAAACGGCGTGAAATTGTGAGAGAACGGATTCGAATTGACAGTTTGTCCACACCAGCGTGATTCCTGGGTTGGGCCTTCGGGGACCATAAACTCAGTTATCAGCAGGGTTTGCTTCGATTCGGACCGCTCGCTAAGCTGGCCATAGTCGAGCCGGTGTGCACGTGGTTACGATGCGTTCCTCACTTTCGGCTTGGAGGAATTCTCGTATGGAATCGCACGAAGCGACTATTGAAAACGACGCTCTGAACGAAGCTTCCACTCCGTTCGAAGGGCGCTGGAATCGGTTAATCAGCAGTACAAACTGGGAAAAAGGTCAGATCATTCAAGAGTGGCGATCTGCTCTGAAGAAAACGGAAGCTCCGGCGACTGAGTACTCAGACGAAGCCTGGGCACAACGTGTTGGCGGTGTTACCGGTCAGCACGTCGGGCGATTGCGACGTGTTTTCGAGCGGTTTGGTGAAACTCGAGAGCAGTACAACGGTCTGTTTTGGAGCCACTTCCAAGCAGCGCTCGATTGGGACGACGCAGAAATGTGGCTGGAAGGCGGAATCCAAAACACCTGGTCCGTGGCAAAGATGCGGAAGGCTCGGTGGGAGGCGCTTGGCGCGCCGGACGACTTGAAGCCGAAAGACGAAGACATCGTCGTCATGGAGGCGAACGAAGATCTGGATACGCGGGAGGATCATGCTCCCAGTGTTGCGTCTTCGATGGAAGCGATCGAGGCTCCGGCTGGACCTGACCTGAGCGAAGGATCGGACTTTGGCGATGACGAGGGCGACGAGCCCGCCATGTCGAAAGACGAAGCCGCGAAAGCTCAACAGGCCGAAGCAGAAGGCGAGCCCGGTGCCAAAATCTATTCCGAGGATCCGGATGCGGTTCCGTTCGTTCGGCCATTCGAAAACTTGGCCGACCTACCAGAAGACGTTTCCGACGCCTTTGAGAGCTTCAAACTCGCCATCATTCGGCACAAAGCAGATGACTGGCAAGCCTTCTCACGGGAAGACATGTTGGGCACGCTAGAGGCACTCAAAGAACTGACGATCGCTCCGTCGTCGTCCGACCAATCCTCGTTCTAGACACAGCGAGTTGCCAATGCTGGAAAATCCAGCATTTGCACTCGGTTCTTTTTCATCTGCAAATAGCGTTCAGACAGCGATCCTAGTCGGCGGCATTGCCTTGCTGCGAACCCGTTAGTGCACGCGTTGACCAGGTTGCGCTCCGTCGTCGGGGGAAAGCAAGAACACGTCTTTCTTCCCCGGTCCGGCAGCTACGACCATTCCTTCGCTTGTGCCGAACTTCATCTTACGCGGTGCCAGGTTGGCGGCCATCACGACAAGTCGCCCAATCAAGTCTTCCGGGTTGTAGGCGTCTTTGATTCCAGCGAACACCGTGCGGGTCTCATTGCCACCTAGTCCGAGCGTCAGCTTGAGCAACTTCTTCGCCTCGGGAATCTGCTCGGCGTTCAGCACACGAGCCACGCGAAGGTCAACTTTCACAAAGTCGTCGAACGTGATTTCATCTGACAGCGGTTCGTCCTTCAGGCACTGATCGCTATCGTTGAAGTTCGTCGTGTTGGCGAGCGCCGCGACGTCGACATCTTCTTTGCTTTCGCTAATCATGGCTTCGATCTTCTTGGGATCAACTCGCTGCAGCATGTGCTTGAACTTGTTTACTGAAGTACCCAACAGCGGTTTCTGCGATTGATCCCAATGGTTGAGATCATCACCCAGCAACTCACTAGTCTGAGCAGCCAGTCGGGGCAGCACCGGCTTCAAGTAGATCGCCAGTTGGCGGAACAGATTGAGAGCCACCGTACAAACATCTCTCAGTTCATCCTGCCGATCGGGATCTTTCTTCAGCACCCACGGTTCTTTGCCTTCGACGTAGGGATTGGCACGGTTAGCAAGCTCCATGATCAGTCGGATGGCTTTGTTGAAATCGCAATCCTCATACGCGGCAGCAATTTCCTGCCCGGCGTTAGCAGCTTGTTCAAACAAACCACCGTCGTCTGGGTAAACCTCAGACAAACCGGTTTTCGCAGCGAACTTCGCCGTCCGACTGGCAAGGTTCACGACTTTACCCACCAAGTCCGAATCGATGCGGGCAGCAAAGTCTTCCAGATTTAGATCCAGGTCATCAAGCTTCGGCCCCAGTTTCGCCGCGTAGTAGTACCGCAAATACGAAACATCCAGGTGCTTGGCATAGGTCGATGCCTTGATGAATGTCCCGTCGCTTTTGGACATCTTTCGTCCGTCGACTGTCAGGAACCCATGGATATGGACCTTCTCTGGCAGAGAGAAGCCCGCCGTCTTGAGCATCCCGGGCCAAAACAGCGTGTGGAAATATGTGATGTCTTTTCCAATGAAGTGATGGATCTCCGTCTTATCACTCTTCCACCAATCGTCCAGCGATTCACCGTTCGACTTACACCATTGCCACGTTGAAGCGATGTATCCGATCGGGGCATCGAACCAAACGTACCAATAGTTACCCGGACTGTCGGGGATCTCGAACCCGAAATACGGTGCGGGTCGCGACACGTCCCAATCTCGCAATGGGTCGCCCAGGAAGTGTCCTTTCAAATAGTTCGCGACTTCTGGCTGTAAGTGCTTGCCATTCTGTGTCCATTCGTCCAAGAACGCGTGAAGCTTTTCGAGTTGCACGAAAAGGTGCTGTGCCGAACGGACTTCTGGCTGAGCCCCAGACAACTTGCTGACGGGATCGATCAAATCCGTTGGAGCGTACGTGGTCAAACACTTTTCGCAGGCGTCGCCGTTTTGGTCGGGTGCCTTGCATTTGGGACACGTTCCTTTGACGAAGCGATCGGCCAGAAACGTTCCCGCCTCTGGATCGAACAATTGGGTGACTTCTTTTTCGACGACCAGATCCGCCTGTCTTAGAGACTTCCAGATCTCGTCGCAGAGTTCGCGGTTCTCGTCGCTGTTGGTACTGCCGTAGTTATCGAATTCGATGTCAAACGCGGCGAAGTCGGCCTCATGGCGTTCCTTCATTTCCGCAATCAGTTCTTCCTCCGAGCGACCTTCTTGTTTGGCTCGAATCATGATCGCCGTTCCGTGCGTATCGTCCGCGCAGGCATACACGCAGCGATGTCCACGGAGTTTTTGGAAGCGAACCCAGATGTCCGTTTGGATGTACTCGACCAAGTGCCCAATGTGGATCGGGCCGTTGGCATAGGGTAGAGCGGAAGTTACAAGAATCTGTCTGGTCATGGATGGTGAATTCGTTGTGGGAATGAAGTCTCATTCAATGTATCGCCACGTTGGGGCGGTAACTAAATGTGGTAGCACTGATGGCAGCCACTTTTCCGCAAATAACAGTCGCTCAAACCCTCGACTGGGTTCACAAATGCCGTGATTGTGCCATTCGGTCCATTTCTGCACTTGTAAATTGATCCGTGGGGCTGCACATTCTTGTGTGAAGCGAGACCAACCGGCAAGGAGTGCTGGGTTATTCGCGAACCATTCGTGCGAGTTTACGTTAATACTCCGGCGGACTTTGATTGGAGTTTTCAAGTGTCGGTCGGACGTCGTCAACCAAACTGCCTGTTCAAGGCGGTGTGAAGACGACTCAGTCAGTGAAACAAAGAGCATGTCCATTCGCTCGCGCGTCCAAGGAGGGACCATGGCAGCCGCATTTTTGTTCTTAGTACTTGCTTCGCAACTAGGTGGCGAAGGCGAGTCGCAATTGCTTTGCTTTGGCGCCACATGGTGTGGGCCGTGTAAGCAAATGCAGCCTGTTCTAGATCAACTAACTCGCGATGGCTATCCGATCCTCTAGTTGGACGTGGATCAACGCAGGGATCTCGCGAACTTATAACAGGTGAAGTGTGTGAACAGCTTCGTGTTGGTCAACGGACGCGGCCAAGTGATCGATCGAATTGATCGAGCGACAAGCTACGATTCGCTGTCGCGGATGCTGCAACATTACAAGGTGCGAGCGACGCCAGCGACGATTCGCGGGCAGACGCCCATCGCAATCCCCGATTTGAAGAGCCCTCGCGCTGCTTCGCCGCTGGACTCACTATCACCGACAACACGGATCGCTTCTTCACTGGAACAACTCTCCAATCGATCGGCACAACCAGGCACCCAATCGTTCGTTCCAGCTGGTGCAAACTCGAATGCGACCGTGGATGTTGCTAACTCGATAGCCACGGGATCCACCGGCGACCCAACGGAATCGGCGATGGCGAGTACTATTCGGTTACGCGTAGAGGATGCCGAGGGGCATTCGTTCGGGACCGGTACTGTGATCGACGTACACGGACAAGAAGCACTGGTGCTTACGTGCGGGCACATCTTCCGCGAGAGCGACGGCAAAGGCCGGATTCTGATGGATCGCTTTGATTCGCCCACCGCCGAACCAACGGTCGGATCACTGATCAGTTACGACATGGATCTCGACATTGGCCTGGTCAGCATGAAACTGACGCGTCCGATCGTCATCGCAAAGCTGGCACCACTCAGTTACAAAGCCGCTCCCAATGATCCGACATTCAGTGTCGGTTGCAGTCGCGGCGAACGGCCAACGGTAATGCAGGGAAAGGTGAACCGAATCGACAAGTACCTGGGTCCGCCGAATATTACCGCTTCAGGACGACCTGTAGATGGACGCAGCGGAGGCGGGCTATTCAATGCTGCAGGTCATTTAATCGGCGTGTGCAGCGCAGCGGATCCCGAACTGGATGAAGGACTGTATGCGGCCCTGCCTCGTGTGTATTACGAATTGGATCGCAACGGATTGACCTTCGTTTACGATGAGGATTCGGGGGCGTCGCCGATTGCGGAAGTGGCCACAACGAGTCGAGATCTGCGTGGGCTCGCGACGAGGGCTGGTGATGCGGCTAACGGTGCGCAAGTACCGGAACCTAGCGAGTTCACCAATCACAGCCCCAATAGCTTGGGGCAAGAACTGTCTTCGACGCCGGGTAGACTTACCGCAGCGAACGTGCGTCAGGGCCAGCAAGGACAACAAGAACTGGTTTGCGTTTTGAAAGGCGACGGGAAGGACGACTCCAAGGTCTTCGTCATCAAGAATCCGTCGCAGACGCTGATCGACTACCTGACGCGTGAGGCAGCGAAGTCTGAATAGCCGACTCGCTGCCAGTTGGTCGTAGTCGGTAGGTCGTAGGTCGCCGCTTCTACTCGAATACCAACGCTCCGTCATCCAGCGGGGCATTCAGCATTCTCTGTTGGTCTTGTTGATAGTCTTGCGTGTAAATCCATGGCTCATGATCGCCTTGCATAGGCATTAACCGCGAGCCACGCTGAATGTAATTGGACGTGAAGCTGTCGATAAACGGTCGCACCGACATGCCACGGTCCGACTCCCTCAATCGCGGCGTACACATGCGAAGTCGCTTGTTGTCCATGTAATTGATCAGTCGACAGGTGAATTCGCCAATCAAGTCCGACCTCAGCGTCCACGACGCGGTGACGTAGCCGAAAGTACTGATCAAGTTGGGGACGTCCGAATTCATCATGCCTTTGTAGGTGAAGGTCTCCGCCGGATTCACTGGAGAGCCATCCACGATCAGTTCGGTGCCACCCATCACCTTCAAATCCAAGCCCGTTGCCGTCACGATTATATCGGCTGGCAGTTCTTCTCCCGAAAACAGCCGAACCCCACTGGCCGTGAAGGACTCAATGTGCCCGGTCACAACCGAGACGGAGCCTGAATTGATCGCGTCGAACAAATCGTTGTTGCGCACCAAGCACACACGTTGGTCCCACGGTGCGTAGCTTGGCGAGAAGTGCTTGTCTATGTCGTAGTCTTCACCCAACTCATTGCGAACGCCATCGAGCAGAAACTTGCGGATCTTGTCCGGCTTTTCTCGACTGAGTTGGTAAAACACCTGGCTCAATCGCAGATTCCACCAACGCCCGATGCGGTGCGAAATTCCGACCGGAAGCAATCGGCGAAAGATGCCAGCCCACTTGGTCGTTTCCGGCCGAGTCATCATGTACGTCGGCGAACGCTGCAGCATCGTGACATGGTTCGCTTCCTCTGCGATGACAGGCACGAGCGATACCGATGTCGCGCCGGAACCAACAACAATGATTCGCTTGTCCTTGCAGTCGATGTCAGCAGGCCACTGTTGAGGATGAATCATAGAGCCTTGGAAATCTTCTTGCCCCTGAAACGTGGGCGTGTGCCCTGCCGAGTAGTTGTAGTACCCCGCGCACATCAGTAGCATGTTGCAAGTCAGCTTTTGCGTGATGCCGTTGACGGTAGCTTCCAGTGTCCATCGCGATTCGTCGGAGCACCAGGTCGCCTTTTTTAGTGCGTGGCCATAGCGAATGTGATTCGTGATCTTGTGCTCTGCGGCAGCTTCCTTGATGTAGCTAAGGATCTCGTCACCGTCAGCAATCTCTCTCTTGCCTCGCCATGGCTTGAAGTTGTAGCTGAGCGTATACATGTCGCTATCGGCACGCACGCCTGGGTAGCGAAACAGATCCCAGGTGCCCCCGATGCTTTCACGAGCCTCCAGGATCGTGAAGGATTTGCTGAAGCAATTTCGCTTGAGATGGCACGCCATCCCCACCCCCGATAAGCCAGCCCCAACGATGATGACGTCATAGTGAGGCGTCGGCGGGCGCACTGGTTGTGAGTTGTCGGCGATCATCGTGGCATTCTTTGCACTTAGTGAACTAGATCCGTCGCCGTCGTGGCATGATGCGTGACCGATTTGGTCAAAGTGGCACGTTACTCAACGCTCGCTCAGCGAACTCAGCTTTGCGGTTCACCCTTGGAAAGGGCTGACAAGGTTGCCCCTAAATCGCGACTCGCTTGACCTTTCGTGAGGACCACGTCGCAACCGGCCTGTGTGGCAAGCTCAAGCTTACCTGCGTGAACGTGGGGGCCAACCGCGACGACTTTTGCGTTCGCTTCTTTCAAGGACGATACCGTCTGACTGATATCGAGGCCTGGAGTCGTCAGATCCAAGACGACCAAAGGGGCCTCGCCATCGACTTGCTGAGCACTTTGAATGTTCCTCGTTTCAAGCCCTGCCGCCGAACTTGCGCCGGCCACTTGTGAGGAGAACATTAAGTCCTGAGACAGGATGAAACACTTGGCAGATTCGTTTGCCATTAATGTGTGCCTTCGCAGCGAATGAGACTAAACAGCTTCTGGCCCACGGACTTGGTCATTGATCCGCACGACCTCAGTAAGAGGCAGCAAAAAGACCTTCCCGTCGCCAATCGTTCCTTGTGCCCCGGTCCTGGAAGCATCCGTCAGGCAATCGATTACACGTTCAACTCGGTCGTCGTGAACCGCAATTTCCAGATACAGTTTGCGCAGTAGGTTCGCCTTGTATTCGTGTCCACGATACATTGGCGACTGGCCGCGTTGACGTGCGTAACCACGAGAATCGCATACAGTCATGCTTTCCACGCCGATGCGTTCGAGCGCACTGCGAACGGTGTCTAGCTTCGTCGGTTGTATGATTGCGAGGACAAGTTTCACGTTGCAAGTCCGTTACACTGAAGCGGTTTTCGCCCAGTCACTACGTGGGCCGACCTTAGCATATCGAACATGCGACGAATACCCAAAGTCCCTCGTTCGGCACATCGAATTTCTGCACCCAAGACTTGACGAAGGTTCCGCCGATTTTGCTCAAAAGACGCGTGACCTCATCCGACAGGGGATCAAAACTATGCGTAACTGCCTGTTGTTTGCCGTATGGCTGATTACTACATCCATTTGCCTAGGTCAGAGCCCATCACCGGCGGCACTGCGAATTGAGCGGCTGCTGGAGTCTGAGTTCAAAGCTGGCAACTTCAACGGGGTCGTGCTGGCGGCCGAGCAGGGGACGATCGGATACCACGGTGCGTTTGGAGTGACCGATCTCACGGGACGTGCAAAGTTAGGGAAAAAGTCCGTGTTTCGATTAGCTTCGGTTTCCAAAGCATTCACGGGCATGGCGATCACGATGTTGCGTGACGAAGGGAAACTGTCGATCGATGACGGCGTTAAGCTTCACATTCCGGAGTTTCCTTACGCCGGAATCACGATCAGAAATCTGCTGCACCACACATCGGGCCTGCCAGATTATGTGGAATTGCTGGAGGAGCACTGGGACATAGAGAACAAAGACAGTTCCACTCGGACGATCGCTCGCAGCCCCGATGCACTTGCTTTGCTGATAAAGCATCGCCCCAAAGTTCGCTTTGCTCCGGGTGAAAAATATGAATACAGCAATACCGGTTACATCACGTTGGGACTGATTGTGGAACGAATTGCGAAGAAGCCTTTCGAGCAGTTTCTCGCCGACCGAATTTTTAGCCCGCTGAAGATGCAAGATACGGTTCTGTTCAATCCGTTGTCGCCACCCAAAATCACGCGGCGAGCCTTCGGGTTTCGTGAGTCTGGCGACGGTCGCGAAGCGAATGACGAGCACTTCCTAAACGGCATGTACGGCGACGGCGAGGTCTACTCGACAGCAGAAGACTTATTGCGGTGGGACCAGGCTTTGTATGGCGACGACAACCTAGTCGCAAAGAAGTCGATCCAAGAAATTTTCACTTCGGGGCAACTGAACGATGGATCACCAACGAATTACGGCTATGGATGGACGGTGCACGAAAAGTATGGCCACCGAGTCGTCTCGCATGGCGGCGCCTGGATTGGATTTCGCACCTGGATTGAACGCGATCTTGATACGAAACGATTGTTGGTCATCTTGACGAACAACACGACCGATCAACTTGGGCGATTGAAAGCCAAGTTGCAACCAATTGTGTTCGAGTCACCGTGTCTACTTCCGGCGGCCGAATAGCAGCCCTGGTCTCTCTTCGTGGTGCCCACAATTTGGCTGTGCGGATCAACTGGCCGCACCGCAATCGACCGCAGATGAAAACCAGTGATTCGTGGAGGACTGCTGGGCAAGTCAGCAGTGGCACACTTAAACACGCAGTAATGTTCTACGCAACATGTGTGAATCCAACGAAAACACTAAACGGGAAGCAACCGTTGCACCACCACCATGTTGATACCCTACAGATCAACCAGAAGAGTTCGGCGATCTCGGGCCGTATAGTTCTATTGAGATCTTTCGCCGGACTGCAGCATGTTTCGGTTCCTTGCAATCCTGATTTCGACCAACACAGATGTGTTTGATAGCGTTTCAAGCGTGTGCTCGCATCTTTGCAAACTACTTTTACTTGTTGTGATCAGGTTGACGTTTTTACTAAGTGACGGCTACTGGTTCACAGTTTCTCGCAGCTCAATTTTTGCGTTAATCGACGATACGTACGAGTCGTATTTGCGACGAAAAACGCGGGATGCGTTGCTGTCATCAACTCAATCACAAAATCGGAATTCCGGCAAAATAGAATTTCCAGCTTGCCGATTTTGCTCTGCGAAACGATACTAAGAGCAGAGCAAGGGAAACGCAGGTGTTGCGAAGAACCATTTGCAAAGACCACGAATCGCTTTCTCTCGGAACATTTTGTTCTTTGAAATCTTTCGAATCGGCCGTGATCTCGCGAGCTTTTGTACTGACTCTTTTTCATTTGGTCAGTCTCTGATTTCTTCCGCTAAGTCGCTCAGTTTGCTGCTGCGCGTTTGAATTCAACACTCGACGACACAAGCCGCTGCGCACTTCGGAAACTACCGACTTTTGCGTAACGGTTCGTGTTGATTCTCTCGAAACCACGGCACTGTCGAAAGCCAATTCGAACAAAGGGAAGAGCCCCGTTCCGCGAACATGTAACGCCGAACGTACGTCGTTAACAACAGAACGCGAGGTCGCAATCGCAGTAGACAGCTTTCAACGCAGGTGAGCCGATACCTGTCGGAGGTAACCATGAGCGCCGGACAAGATATTCTTTCGTTAGTCAAAGAACGACAAGACCTTGAGCAGTTTCGCAAGGAAAACTGGGTGGGAACATTCCAGGACTACCTGGATCTTGTCCAGCAAAACCCGTTGATCGCCCGCAACGCGTACCAGCGCATGTACGACATGATCATGTCGTACGGAACCGACGAATACGAGGTCGGCCGCGAAAAACGGACGCACTATTTGTTCTTCGACGATCCACATAACGGCGGCGCGGACGCTGTTTTTGGCTTAGAACGTGCGCTAGAAGAGCTGGTCAACGCGTTCAAGAGCGCTGCCAGAGGATACGGCATTGAAAAGCGCGTGTTGCTGCTGCATGGTCCGGTCGGTAGCAGCAAAAGCACGATCGCCCGCATGTTGAAAAAGGGTTTGGAAGCCTACAGCCAGACCGATGAAGGTGCACTCTACACGCTCGGTTGGCACAACGAGGAAACGGGAGAAGTCGACTGGTGCCCCATGAACGAGGAGCCGTTGCACCTGATTCCCGAGCGACTGCGAGAAGAAGTCTGTGCAAAGCTAAATGCCAACAGCAACTGCGACTACACCATCAAGATCAAAGGGCGACTCGATCCTTTCTGTCGACACATGTACGGGGAACGCCTGAAGAAACATGACGGTGACTGGACCAAAGTCATGGAGGATGTCCGCGTCAAACGCATCCTACTTAGCGAACAAGATCGCGTCGGTATCGGTACCTTCCAACCCAAGGACGAAAAGAATCAAGATTCGACCGAACTAACCGGCGACATCAACTACCGAAAAATCGCGGAGTACGGCAGCGACAGTGATCCGAGGGCGTTCAACTTCGACGGTGAGTTCAACAT
>CAYQMZ010000039.1:13840-20247 GCA_964418725.1 uncultured Pirellulaceae bacterium | reverse complement strand
ATCGAAGGTGTAGTCAGCGTGACCTGGCCGATATTTGTCTTTGATGTCCGAGTAGTCTCGCGACCGTTGATCCTGATTACGGATCAGAATCGCGATGGAAGTCCCCGTCGTCTTTCCTTCAAAAACCCCCGAAAGGATCTCGGGCGTATCCGGCTCTTTTCGCTGGGTCGTGATCTTCGACTGACCGGGCCGACGTCGCTCTAAATCTGGCAGCAGATCGTCAACCGACAACGGCAATCCGGCGGGTACACCGTCGACAATCACAACATTGCCAGGACCATGACTTTCACCTGCAGTCGTGATTCGAAACGCGGTACCAAATGTGTTGCCTGCCATGTGTTCTCAATTCATTGTCCCAGCGGGACGTACGAAGCTTGGCCAATCGAGAGAAGAAAAGGAATCGCCAAATCAATCGTTCAGCGACCGAGCAAGATTTCAACCTTCGCCCAGTCTGCGTTTCCTAGCGACTTCTCGTTCCTTTAGTTTCGCCTTGATGTTCTCGACGTCATCCTTTGGCGTGGCCGAAATCAGCTTTCGGGTATATTCCTCCTTCGGGTCCGCGTAGATCGCTTCCGAAGGACCAAATTCCACAATACGCCCATCGTACATCACGGCCATCATATCGGCCATGAACTTCACAACGCTCAAATCGTGGCTGATAAAGATGTACGTCAACTGGCGACGTTCTTGCAGTTCGTTTAGCAAGTTCAACACTTGAGCCTGAACAGACACATCAAGAGCAGACACTGATTCATCACAAATCAGAAACTCAGGCTCGACAGTCAATGCCCGAGCAATGCAGATTCGCTGTCGCTGGCCTCCAGAAAACTCATGCGGATATCGTCTGAGGTGAGCTCCGCTCAATCCGACTTCTTCCAGCAAGTCGGTAGCCCGCGCCCGGCGATCGGTCCGACTGGCCCCGATTCCGTGAATGGTCATCGGTTCCACCAACGCAGATTCCACAGTCATGCGAGGGTTCAGGCTGCCGTAGGGATCCTGAAAGATGATCTGCATTCGCTTTCGCATCTGTGTTTGTTGCTGCGGCGTGAGCGACGAAACCTGAAGATCGTCGTAGTCCACCGTTCCTGACGTGATGGGAACAAGTCGCAAGATAGCTCGACCGATCGTCGTTTTCCCACAGCCCGATTCTCCCACGAGTCCCAGCGTTTGCCCTTTGTAAACGTCGAAGCTGATTCCATCGACGGCTCTCACGTGATCGACAACACGTTGAACGAACCCGGCACGGATGGGAAAGTGCACCTTCAAATCTCGAACGCTAAGCAGCGGCTTCGTTCCGTCAGCGATCAACTCCGAGTCACGGGCCCAGTCGGCCGTCTCAAGAACTTGCTTGGGATATCCCTGCTTTTCCAGGTCTCCTGCGGGATGCAACAACCGTCCTCGCCCAACGGACGTTAGTTCGTGCAACCTCTTGTCGTCCATCTCCTTCGTTACGATTTCGCCGTCTGCTTTGACGCTCATAAAGTCGTCCACGGTCGGCAAGCGTTTGTAGGGTGTATCCAACCGAGGCCGGCAAGCGAGCAGCCCTCGTGTGTACGGATGCTTGGGGTTGGTAAAGATCTCTAAGATGCTTCCGTATTCAACGATTTTTCCTTTGAACATCACGATTACGTCGTCGGCGATTTCTGCAATCACGCCCAGATCGTGTGTGATGAACAAGATCGACATTCCGCGACTGTCACGCAACTCGCGCAACATTTCCAGTATCTGGTCCTGAATGGTGACATCCAAGGCCGTCGTTGGTTCATCCGCGATCAGCAGCTTCGGATTGCAGGACAACGCCATTGCAATCATCACGCGTTGCTTCTGACCGCCTGACATCTGATGCGGATACGAGTCCACTCGCCGCGCGGGATCGGGAATCCCCACTTCGTCGAACAGGTCAATTGTCATCTGCCGAGCTTCCGACTTCGACACGTTTTGGTGTAACAGGATGGCTTCCATCACCTGATCGCCAACCTTGAAAACAGGATTCAGCGACGTCATGGGGGCTTGGAAGATCATGCTGATTTCGCTGCCGCGAATCTTGCGCATGTCCGCGTCCGGCAAGCCGACCAAGTCTTTGCCTAGAAACGCGATCTTTCCTGTTTCGATCTTTGCCGCCGAACCGAGCAGTCCCATGATCGAGAGCGAGGTCACGGACTTTCCGGATCCCGACTCGCCAACGACGCCCAGCGTCTTGCCCTCTTCGATTGATAGCGAAACATCGTCGACTGCCTTCACAACTCCGTCGTCGGTGTGAAAGTAGGTGCGAAGATCGTCAACTTGGATTACGGAAGCAGCGGTCATCGTTGATTTCGTTTTTCTATATGGCTTAACGCTTCAGCTGATGGGTATCGACCCAAGTTCTGTAACGCTGTTCGCTCAACCAAGCGATCGGGGGCATTGAATCCCAATATCTTGGCGGTAACTTCCCCGATCGGTGTCTTTGACTCAATAACGACTTGATCGAACAGGAAGTGCTCGGACCATCGTTGTATTCGTGGATTATAGAAGCCAACGAACTGACCATCCGAGGCCAATGATCCGATGTCGGAACCTTTCGCTCGGTTGCAGAAAGTACAGGCAAAGGCCAGATTCTCGGAAACTGTGGAACCGCCGTGCTTTTCCGCGATGACGTGATCGACTTGACAGCCCAGATACGTATCCGACGCGTGAATCAGACAGTATTCACACAGCCGCTCAGCCCTCGACTCGACCAAGCGGCGAAGATCGGCGGAGACATAGCTAGTCATTCGAACAAATGGTGCGCGCCCGAGCTTTCGCTAGTCGCATGAGGTGTTCGAGCTTCAAGTAGTGGTCTAGTTCCGATTGTTCCTCCGCAGACAATCCAGCTGTCTTCTCTTTATGAAGCAAATCAGCCACTTGCCGCTTCGCCTCGTCAGACGGCTCGAATCCCGCAACAGCGGCCGGCGTTGTACCGGATGCGATAAACTCGACAATTTCTTCGTATGCACGCGTCATGCTGTAATCCTACTCCTGGAATCCGATCGATCCAAGCGATTTGGCTGGCCCATCGCCCTTGGCATTAGTTTCAATTGACGGCCCAATGGAGTAGCTCCGAAATTCGATTCCGTCCACTTCTCACCTACCAGGTACAGTAGGACTGGTTCCTTACGAAGACGACTGCAGTCGCGGGTCGGTGGCTTGCTGGATTCCTTCGCCGATCAGGTTGTACGCCAACACCGTCAAGAAAATGGCGGTCCCAGGAAACACAATCAGCCACCAGGTCTCTTCGATTGTTTCGCGCCCTTTGTTCAAGATCGTGCCCCAACTGGGATTGGGTGGAGGAGCTCCGAAGCCCAGGAAGCTCAAACTAGCTTCGATCAGAATCGCCGCAGCAATCCCAAACATGATCGGAACCAATATGGGTGCGAGAGCATTACGCAGGATGTGACGGAACATAATCCGTACCTTCCCCGCCCCCAGCGACCTGGCCGCGGTCACGTACTCTAGCTGCTTGAGCTTCAGAAATTCCGCACGAGTCAAACGTGCGATTCCCGTCCAGCGCGTACAGCCCAAGACGGCCATGATGTGCCAGATCGTTGGCTTGTCCAAAATCGCCAGTAACGCAAGTATCAATACCAATGCCGGTATGCTCATGACGACTTCGATAAGCCGACTGAAGACAATATCCACCCAGCCGCCGAAGTAGCCGGCAATCGCGCCGACGACAATTCCAATCGTGGCGGCGATTCCCATCGACACGAAACCGACCAACATCGCGATACGTGTGCCGTGAACCATCTGCGCAAACACGTCGACACCGTTTTGCGTGGTCCCCATCAGATTCAACTTGCTGGGTCGTCCCTCCGCACCGGTGGGATTTCCAGGTCGCCCAGGCCATTCGTCTTTTCGCACGCGACGATACGGATCTTGAAAGACAAGTGGCCAGATCGCCCAACTCTCCGGATCCTTTTCCTTCAGATTCTTTGGATAACGCTTGCGAAACTTGTCTCGCTGGAAGACAGGATTTTCCCACTTACGATTGATGTAGCCCAACGCTGGAAAATACAGCTTACCCTTGTACTTACAGACGACAGGCTTTGTCCCCGCGATTGCAGGTGCAAAGATGGCGACAAGGCTGAGCATCGTGACGAAAGCGAGCGCCACCATCGCCAACTTGTTCTTGCGGTACTGCTTCCAAACCTCGGACCAAAAGCCGCGAGAGTCGGTGGCAGTATCCTTTCCCGCTTCGGTTTCTGTTTTCGCTGCTTCGGCCATCGTTATGAGTAACTAATCCTTGGATCGACGACGGCATACAAAATGTCAGCCAACAACTGTCCCAACAATGTCATGCACGAGAACATCAATGTCAGTGCCATGATCGTCGGATAGTCACGTTCGCCCAACGATTCGAAGAACAGGTTCCCCATTCCCGGCCAAGAAAAGATGCGTTCCAGGATGACCGCGCCACTCAATAGCGATGGCAACGTCAAACCAAGCAACGTGACAAATGGGATCATCGTATTGCGGAAAGCGTGTTTGAACATGATCGTGCCGGGTGCAACCCCCTTGGCTTTCGCAGTACGGATGTAGTCCTGGCGAATGACCTCTTCCATATTCGACTTAATGAACCGCGTGTAATAGGCAAGGCTGCCGTAGGTAAAACAGACGACTGGCAGGAACGCGTGCTTTGTGATGTCCAACGCTTTGCCAACCGCGGTCATCGCCTCGTAGTCATTGCTGGTCATACCACGCAGCGGCAGCAAATCGAGCTTTACCGACAACAGAATCTGCAGGAACAACGCCGCAACGAATGCCGGCAACGAATAGAGCATGTACAGCAGCGTGCTGGAGGTTCGCTCGAGCGGCGTACCAGCCTTTGCCGTGGACCAAAGCCCCATTGGTATCGAAAACAGATAAGTCAGTAACAGCGACGTTACCGAGAGCAACAACGTCGGACCGACTCGCTCCTTGATCAGCGTTAGCACGGGCCGCTTGCGAGATATCGAGAGCCCAAAATCGGCCTTGGCGATATTTCCAACCCAGACGAAGTACGCTTGGTACCAAGGCTTGTCGAGACCATAGGTTTTCTCAAGCCGCTTCAGTTCGGCGTCGCTCATCTGCTTGCTTGGATCCGATTCCGCAAACGCCACCGTCAGCGGCGTTCCCGGCATATTGCGGACCAGCCCAAAGATCACAAACGTGATGAGCAGCAGTGTGACGAAACCGACGAGGGTTCGACGAATCAAGTAACTCAGCATAGGGTGTCTCGTTTAGTCACCGAAGTCGCTTATACGCAGGGAATTCGAACGCGACCGGTTCGGTTAAGGGCTAGCGTGGGCGGGCGTCCACAGACTGCTGAAGCCAGGCGAAACACCGAACACTCCACGTGGACTGAAGTTGTAGCCGCGAAGTCGCTTGTTGAATCCCCAGAACGAGTTTCGGTAGAAGAGCCAAGTGTACGGCTGATCTTCTGCGAGCGTCTTGTGAATCTGAGCATAGATTCCATAGCGTTTTTCGATGTCGAATTCAGCAGCTCCCTTTTCGAACAGCTCGTCGACTTTGGGATTCGAATACTGACCGTAGTTTCGCCCCTGACCGGAAGCAAAAATGTTGTCGAGTGTCGACGGATCGGTGCCGGTTCCCCAGCCTCCCATCATCCCGTGGAACTTGTGGTCTCGAGCAGTTTGCTGAAGCACGGTGAACTCCGTTGGCTTCACGTTGCAAATGATTCCAATTTGGTCCAGGTTGTCCTTCAGCAGCTCGCAGACTTTCAGCGAGTTCGGTGTCTGACTGCATGTCATGTTGAACTCGAAGGGTATCAAGCGTCCGTTGACTTCCTTGTCACGCGTGCCATCTCCGTCGGAGTCATCCCAACCCGCTTCATCCAGCAGCTCCTCGGCCTTGTCCAAGTCTTGCGAGAAGAATGGCGGCGGATCCTTTGGATAGAAGTTAGCCGTATCGTGAAACGGCCCATTGCACTTTTCGTAGAGGCCGTAGAAGACCTTGTCGATCATTTCGTCATGGTCAAACGCGTACGACATGGCTTTGCGAACACGTTTGTCAGAAAAGTAAGGGGACTCGCAATTCCAAACGAAATGGAATTCGACCCACTCCAGCCCGGTCGCCTTCGTGTTCTTGGCGTAGAAGTCGTCGCTATTGGTCGAGTTCGTGTTCCACTGCTCGGCCGTGATTTGAGTCTCCTCGACATCACCTTTCTTTAACGCCAACAAACTAGTGTTGGGGTCTTCGATGATCTTGATCCGCAAGTCCTTGAAGTATGGTTTTGCACGAACCTGCTTACCGTCGTGCATATAGAAGCCCTCACGCCTCTTCAACACAACTTCTTGAGCCCGCTCTCTGCTTACGTACTCGTAAGGTCCACACGTAACAGGAGCATTCTCATATTTCTGATGGATTTCACTGGTCTGCAGTGTCGGATC
>CAYQMZ010000039.1:13129-13830 GCA_964418725.1 uncultured Pirellulaceae bacterium | reverse complement strand
CCACCGTCTTCTCATAGAGATGCTTCGGAATGATGTAGAACTGAAGGTTCTCTCTCCAACTGGCCAGTGACTCTTTGTGGAAAAACACCAGCGTGTGATCGTCGTAGGCGTGGACCCAACGCAGCTTTTCAGTACCCGAGCGAAGCGCGGGGACGGGCACTCTAGGGTTCATGATCGTCTGGAACGAGTACACGAAATCGTGTGCCGTCACTGGCATCCCATCAGACCAAGTCCAGTCGTCTCGCAACTCGACGATGTCGTACTTGCGATCTTTGCTGGACTTCCAGCTCTTCATGTACTGGCCGTCGCCGTAAGCTGTGAACGAGCGATCATAGAACGTCAACAAAGGAAACGTTAGATCAGCAACTTCCATTTCGGTCACGGAACTAACCAATAACGGATTCGTTGACTTGATAGCCATCGAACTAGAGCGCACTACCGTCGCTTCTTCGTCGGCTTCACCTTCCTTCGGCAACTGCCCCATCACACTTAAAATCTGCTTGTTAGCTTCCGGCGAATCATTGCGCATGGCTACCGCCTGTGCCGCAGTGATCAACGCTGGCTCGCTCTGTTTTTGTTCCGCAAGCAACTCGAGCGCGTCACGAACGGGCATGTCTTCCCATTCATTGGCCGCCACCAGTTCCTCAAGCGAAGGTGGATCGAATGGCTCCAACAGCGGTTCGACTTCTTCTTGTTTCTGA
>CAYQMZ010000039.1:4762-13063 GCA_964418725.1 uncultured Pirellulaceae bacterium | reverse complement strand
CGACGTGTCGCTGGCCACAGTTCCGTCGGGTTTGGTGGCGGACGGTCCGCAGCCGATGGCAAACAAAAGGGCGAAACAGAAGCACGCACAAACGATTGGCAGGCGCGCGAGAATCTTTGAAGGGCTATCCATGATTTTCCCTGTTTACAGATCGCTAAAGCCGTAACCGCATGCTATGGCAAGGGTTGCGCAGGGTCAAGGTTAAGTCCCGAAGGGGTCTCGACCAGCGAGACCAATAGAGTTCGGCCGGCTACTCGACCAGGTGGCAGGCGACTTGATGCCCCGGTGCCACTTCCTTCAAGACGGGAGTCTCTGTCTCGCAACGTGCCTCTTTCAAGGGACACCGCGTATGGAAGTAGCAGCCCTTTGGCGGATTCAGCGGACTCGGCACGTCACCCGTCAGAACAATACGTTGCCGCTTGCGTTCGACCTTCGGATCAGGAATCGGAATCGCCGATGTGAGTGCCTGCGTGTAGGGATGCGCGGGAGCCTTGATGATCTGGTTGCGATCAGCCAGCTCCACGATTCGCCCCAGATACATCACCGCAATGCGATCACTGATATGGCGGACTGCTGAAAGGTCGTGGGCAATGAAGAGGTACGTCAGTTTGAATTCGTCTTGAATCTCTTGCAGCAGATTCATGATCTGCGCCTGAATCGAAACGTCGAGTGCTGATATAGGTTCGTCCGCTATGATCAACTGCGGCTTCAGAGCCAACGCTCGGGCGATACCGATGCGTTGTCGTTGCCCACCAGAAAACTCGTGTGGATACCGTCGGATGTAACGAGGATCCATACCGACACGACGCATCAGGTCTTGGACACGCTGCCGCAGCTCGGTTCCCCTTGTGGATTCGAACGTCCGAATTGGCTCGGACACAATCTTCTCGATTGTCATTCGAGGATTCAAACTGGCGTATGGATCCTGAAAGATGATTTGCATCTCTCGCCGCAACTGTCGAAGCTGTTCACTCCATCGCCAGCGGCCAAACGATTTGACCCACAAGTCGGTCAGTTCCTTGCCATCAAATTGCACGGATCCCGACGTGGGCCTCAATAGCTGAAGAATAGATCGCCCCGTCGTCGACTTACCGCATCCACTTTCGCCGACCAGCCCCAGCGTTTCCCCCTTCTTCATGTCAAACGAAACACCGTCGACCGCCTTGACCAAACCTGGTTCGCCACCGAAGAACCCCTTGGACACCGGGAAGTGCATTCGCAGGTCGCGTACTTGCAGGAGACTCATCGCTCTACCTCCCAACAGGCCGACCAACGCCCCGAGTCAAACTGAACAACTTCTGGGTACTCTGTCTTACAACGATCTGTTGCCAGCTCGCATCGCGGATGGAAAGGACATCCGCCCGGCAAGGCGGACAAGTCCGGCGGCAATCCGGGAATCGCCGTCAATTCGTTTTCTTCTTGGTCCAATCGCGGCACGCTGCGAAGCAGACCACGGGTGTAGGGATGTTTGGGATCTTCGAAGATTTCTTCCGTCGTTCCCTGCTCAACAATCCGCCCGGCGTACATCACAGCCAAGCGATCGGTGGTCCCCGCGACAACTCCCAAGTCATGCGTAATCAATACCACGGCCATGTTGAGGTCGCGTTTCAATTCGTCGATCAGTTCCAAGATCTGAGCCTGAATCGTGACGTCCAATGCCGTTGTAGGTTCGTCGGCAATCAACAAGCGTGGATTGCAGAGCAGCGCCATCGCAATCATGACTCGCTGCCGCATTCCACCGGAATACTCGTGCGGATACTGGTCGATGCGTTTGTCGGGTGATGGAATCCCAACCTTCGCCAACATCTCGATCGACTGATGTCGAGCTTCGGCTCGCGACATTTGCCGATGAATCTCAAGCACCTCCGTCAACTGGCGTTCAACCGACAGGTACGGATTCAAAGACGTCATTGGGTCCTGAAAGATCATGGCGATGTTGTCACCGCGAATCTTTTCCAGCTCCGTTTCGCTGGCCTGCAATAGGTCTTTGCCCTCGAACAAGACTTCACCACGAGGAAAGAACGCCGGCGGACTGGGAACCAGCCGTAGCATCGAGAGGCAAGTGACACTCTTACCGGATCCGCTCTCTCCCACAATGCCCAGCGTTTCCCCCGGCTCGATGTCAAACGACACGCCATCCACCGCCTTCACAACACCGTCTTCGGTGCGGAAGTGTGTATGCAGATCACGTATGGAAAGCAGTGGATGTGTCATCGACGATTTCGAAGAATAAAGAAAGCGAAAATTCCGCAGCAAAGGACTGCGAAACCTGAAGGTTCCGGCGTGGCCACAAAACTCGAACCTGAAGTGCTTACCAAGACATCATCATAAATCCGAGCATACGACCATCCTTCCGGCAAGAAAAATCGTCCGTCATCGTAGAACTCCGCCTGCTGACCACCGTAACCGATCGTCAGTTTCTCATCATCATGGTCAAACTGCTCAGTGAACTCCCAAGCTCCAACGAATACGCGGTTGACGTGCGGGAGGACTTCCGCATGCTCGCCACTCTCTGGATCCAACCCAAGATATCTGACTACGAACTCATCAGAATCAACCATGCCATCAAGGTGTGGCGGGATGTTGAACCTTTTGTGATTCACCCAGATATTATCAACCTCAGTCTGAAGCAAGAAAGAGTCCTGCCAAGTTGATGGTTCACCACCACTCGGCTCAACAACGCCAGCTTCCGTATGTGTCCCGAACATGACCGCCACATCATTGAAAGCATCCGGTTGCATTCCAACTGGAAGAACAATCTCACCGTCCAACGATACCCCGTCGCTCAGCGAACCAAACGTAACCTGAGTAGGTTGATTCTGCAGCAGAAACTGAAACGGTCCCGGGTCATCGTTGGCCACAACACGCAACGCACCTCCGGGTGACGTAAAGTCAACGCCGAGTAACCCTTCATATTGGCCAGCCAAAACGAAGTTTGATTCATCATTTAGCGTGACTGTCACCTGCGCGTAGGAATACGAGCAAATAAACGCCACCAAGAGACTCCAACAGATCCTTCGCATCACATCCTCCTTGAATCCGATCTCAGCTACTTCATTTTGGGGTCTAGCGCATCGCGAAGCCCGTCCCCAAAGAAGTTTAAGGAAAACAGCAACAAGGCCATCGCCAGCCCCGGGAACACTAACGTCCACCAGTACACCACCATCTGCTGCGCGCCGTCGTTGATCAGTGCACCGAGACTGGGTGTCGGCTCCTGGACACCAAGTCCCAGGAACGACAGGAACGCTTCCTGCAAAATCATGGAAGGCACCGTCAGTGTGAAATAGACAATGATCGGCCCCAGCGTGTTGGGAATCAGATGGCGAATCACAATCGTCCAATCAGAAACTCCAACGCTTCGCGCTGCCTGTACGAACTCTTGTTCTTTGAGGCTCAGAACTTGTCCGCGAACAATCCGCGCCGTCATCAGCCAGCCGACCAACCCCAGTGCAACGAAGACCAACCAAAGCTGGCGTCCAAAGATCGTCACCAGGATGATTACCAAGAACATATATGGAAGTGCGTACAGTACGTCGACTGTCCGCATCATGAACGCATCAACTCGACCACCGGCAAATCCGCTGATTGCTCCGAACAGCGTACCCACCGTCGCCGAAACAGCCGCAGCAAGAAAGCCGACCAGCAAACTGATTCGGCCGCCGTACAAGACACGAGTGAACAAATCGCGTCCTAAGAAGTCTGTTCCAAACCAGTGCTTGAGCGACGGCGGCTGTGCGCTGTAGGCCAAGTCCTGTTTGTCGTAGCTGTATCCCAACGCACTCAGGAAAAATGGTCCAATGACGCACGCCACGATGATGCCAAGCAAGACGTAGCCGCAGACGAATGCCATGCGATTCTTACGAAGTCGCTTCCAGGCATCCAGCCACAAGGATGTGCCTTCAACAAGTTCGGGGGTGCTGGTCGTAGCCGCGGAGCTCATCTACCTTCAACCGTTAGTCGTATCGAATGCGTGGATCCAACATCGCGTAAGCAACATCCACAATCAAATTCATCGCCAATAGAAACGCCGACTCAAGTACGACGATTCCCATCACCAGGAAGTAGTCGCGATTCAGCGTGGCGTCTACCAAGTACGGGCCGATCCCCGGGGTGCTGAAGATCTTCTCGACAACAACGCTGCCCACCATCATGAAAGCAACCGCCGGCCCCAAGTAAGTAACCACGGGCAGCAAGCCGCCTCGCAACATGTGCCTCCAGACGATCAGCCGTTCGCTCAGCCCCTTGGCCTTGGCAGTCCTGACAAAGTCCGAAGAAACAACTTCCAACATTCCGGCGCGAGTTAGCCGAGCAATATAGGCAGCTCGAATGGTACCCAGCGTTAGCCCTGGCAGAATCACGTGCCGCCACGATCCCCAACCGCCAGGAGGCAGCACATAAAGGGACAACGCAAACATCAGCACCAACAACGGCCCCAAGACAAATGTCGGAATGCTGATTCCCAGCATTGCCGCCGTCATGGCACCGTAGTCCCAGACTGTATTTTGTCGGATCGCGGCGATGATTCCCGCAGTAACACCAATCAGCAACGCCCAAACGATGCCTACGCCGGCGATCGTCAGCGTGACAGGAAACCCCAAGGCGATGATTTCGTTGACAGTCCGTTGCGGATACTTCGTACTAAGCCCCAGGTCTCCGCGGCAGAGATTTCCCATGTAGGCCAGATACTGCCTGCTGATGGGTTGGTCAAAGCCATACTTTTCTTCCAGGTCCTTCAGCACCTGAGGTGGCAGAGCCTTGTCGGTTTGGAACGGAGATCCTTCTGCCAATCGAATGACAAAAAACGAGATCGTGACGATGGCGAACATCGTTGGAATCAACCCGAGCAGCCGACCTGCAATGAAGCGTCCCATCAAACCACCTCCTGCAGACTGCGGCGGATCCGAAGTGCCTGGTCGCCGGGATCTGGATTGGTTGACTCGGGTGATGATGGCGTTGGGTCTGCATCGGCTGGTTTGCCGTCGTACCAACGCTCGTCAATCCACAGGTACTTCCATTGATGTCGATCCTGGTAGTTCGAATCGATGCCCTTCAAATACGGCTTTATCATCTGTGTCCGTGCGTAGACGTAGATCGGCAACACAGGCTGAACATCCATCAGGTATTGCTCTGCCTGTCGTAGTTTGGCGAGACGCTCGTCTGCGTCCAGAGTACGATTCGCCGCGTCCAACATGGCGTCGTAGGCGGGATCCTTCCAGTTTGAGTGATTGTTGTTGTTGTTCGAACTGAAAAGCTCCAGGAACGTGTTGGGATCGGCGTAGTCTCCGACCCAACCCATCCTAGCCATTTGAAATTCGGTGCGAGACATACGGCCCAGGTACGTCTTCCACTCCTGGTTTTGGATATCCACGTCGATCCCCAGATTGTCCTTCCACATCTGCTTGGCCGCGACCGCGATCTTTTTGTGATTCTCAGACGTGTTGTAGATCAACGTGACTTTCGGCAACCCTTTGCCACCGGGATAACCAGCCTCCGCCAACAGAGCGCGAGCTTTCTCTGGATCGAAGACAGGAAGATCCAAGCCCTTGTATCCAGCCAAATTGTCCGGGACGACACTGGATAACGGAACCTGCCCACCCCGCTGAACATACTCGGTGATCTCTTGCCGGTTGATGGCCAACGAAAGTGCTCTTCGTACCAACGGATCGTCGCACGGAGGCTCTTTGACGTTGAACCAGTAAAAGTAGACAGCCAGTTTCGGGCTAACGTGATAGTCCGCCTTCGTCTTGACCAAGTCCTGCATCTGCGACGGAATCTCGGCCTGTGCCCCAGGCCAATCGATTTCACCAGCAACATACAAGTTCATGGATGTGTTGTAGTTTTCGACCATCAAGACGCGAATCTTTTCGACGCGTGCGATCTCAGGGTCGACAACATTCCAATAGTTTTCGTTTCGTTCGAAGATCATATGCTGGCGGAATCGCCATTCCACCAAGTTGTACGCGCCGTTGGAAACGATGTTATCAACACGCGTCCATAGCTCTGGCTTTTCTCCTTTTTCCTCCAACCCCTCGATCACATGCCGTGGAACCGGCATGAACGTGTAGAAGCCAACCAAACTTAGGAAATAAGGAACTGGGTACTCCAATTCCACTTCCAGCGTTAGGTCATCGATCGCGCGGACGCCAACCAACGAATCATCCGCCAAGCGAACATTCACCGGTTTTCCTGCCAGTGATTGCCCGTTGAGTTTCGCGGCCGCTTCCGCATTCGAAATTTGCACGTGCTGATCGGCTTCCGGCCGTTCTTCGCCATGACCAGCATCCACCGGAACCAGGACAAAGACCAACCCGTCGCTGGAACGCTTCACATCGGCGACTGGAACGGCTTGCTCCACAAACTCTTTGATTTGATCGTCGGTCACACCGTCGGCCAATTCACTAAGAACTAGTGCCTGCTGGTTGTAAATCGCCGCGTTCTTCAACGGGTACATGATCGTGTTGTACTTCGCGGCCGTCTTCGGATTCAGAACTCGTTTCCAAGACCACTCGAAATCGTGAGCGGTAAACGGTCGCCCGTCCGACCATTTCGATTCGCGCAGATGAAAGGTATAAGTCGTACCGTCGTCGCTCAGCTCCCAGCTTTTCGCAATTTCAGGGATGGGCTCGAGCGTCTGGGGGTGAAGATCCGTGAGACCAGAGAACAGATTCTGAATCAACTCTCCACCGGTGCTGTCCGAGCATTTTCCGGGGTCGAGATATTCAGGTTCGCCGTTGTTGTTGATCCACAGTTCGTTGGGTGGATGCAGCGGGCTGATCCGACCGAAGTACGCCGGGTCGCTCTTCCCACATCCGATGGCTATCGCGGCAAGCAGAACGAAAAGTAGGCGGGAACGCGGCATGTCGAATTCACTGTAAATGGTTCGGTTCGCGCAGTGTAACCCAATTCATCGGTCTGACCTAGAACGAGTTTTGCGCGTTCCCAATCACGGTCACAGCCGCTTGTTGAGCACAACACTGGAATAATTCGTTTCCGGCCAACTCACTGTCGCAACTGGTTGAAATCCCAGCTTGGCGTACATAGCTGTCAGATGCTTCGCCTCCGCTGCAGTATCCAATGACAGGTTCAAAACTCCGGAACGCCTCGCGTGCGTCTCGATCTCGGCCATCTTCCGTCCACCGATGCCGCAACGTTGAAGCGATGGCTCCACAGCAAACTGCCCAAAGAAGGCCACGTCGTCGCGGCGATACCAGTCACAATCCGAGTCATCATTCGGAGGCAGATACAGTGTCGCGGTACCCACGATCTTGCCATCCAACTCGGCGACAAATGCAATGCCTTCGCTTAGCCGTTCGCGTGTCGTCAGTTCGCACTGAGTCGCTGCAACGTACTCAAAGCCAAGACTCGCAAGTTCCGCGTAAGCGCGATGCAAGAGGCTGGTGATTTCGGTTACTGACTGACTGGGTGCCCAACGTTTGATTACTGTTCGTTCCATGTTACGGCGATCCTATCAGGTCAAACCTACGAAACGACGCGTCAAATTTTCGCGATATGCAATCACTGCTACAACTGAATTACCATGGCGAAGGTTCAAGTTTACGAAGAACTTGACTCGTTTTTCGCATTGCAATTAGACTTAAGGATGCCTTCCAACGAAGGCATTTGGCATCTTACTTCGACGACCCACGTTTGGTTGCATTCGTTCTTCGCTTCTTCCCTCGAGCATTGTCCGCGAATCAGCCTGGTCGCGATGCACTTGTTCTTTCGAGGAGAAGTTTATGAAAGCAGAGCCGCGAAACACCCTGCGCAAATTCTTTGCCGGGCTATCGGAACAGACATTTCAGTGTCAACTTGGCGTCGCCGATCCGCCACTGATCGACTACATCTCGGACCTCTTGGTCCGCTTCATTCGCAGCGACGCCGTCTATCGCATCCGCAGCCTAACCGGGCAGCCACTCGCTCAGGTTGCCACCATGATGCTGGAAGCCGAAAAACGCGTCGGCGACGCAAAACGCGATGTTCACCGTCATATCGGTGATTTCACCCTGTTTTGGGCCGGCGTCTACCCAGAGACACTTCACCAATCGAAGTCTGCTGGCGGCGAGCTGGTCGACTACTGCCAACAGGGCAAGCGTTCCTATTGGATCGCCAGCAAGATATCCGCGACGGAAGACGCCGATAGCCAGGTGCTAAGTCGGTTGAGCCGCGAATTCGAGCTGTGCGCTTATGGCCTGCGAGAAGTTCGCCGCGAGTGGGAACGACGTGACGACGAAGGCGACACAACATTGCCAATTCTGTTCAACTGATCGACAAATGACTGGTTGAGATACCGTCACTACGGTT
>CAYQMZ010000039.1:0-4752 GCA_964418725.1 uncultured Pirellulaceae bacterium | reverse complement strand
CGGATGCACTCGTAGCGTCTGTTGTAAGCATCAAACCAATATGCGTTTCGCGCGAGGGCACCTCTACTTTCTCAGGCAACTAACAATTGCCTCGTAGCTACGCTTTCGAATGCGTAGAATCTCTCTGTACGCGAACCGGTTGGACCTGGCGAGCAGGCGCCTCCACATCTTCGCGTTTCGCTTATGCTGTTACCCCGTTGATTTTGTGTGGGATACCAACCAGCCTGCCGAAAATGTCGGCGGCATCACCTTGTGACTAAATCAACGAGCTCTATTCATTTCGCGCGACAAGCACAATTTCCATGGCACAAGACTTCCCTCCTATCACGACACTGATTCCCGATCTCAAGGAAGGCGACGAGACCTCATGGAATTCGCTGGTAGCCTTGTTCACGCCGGGACTTGAAGGAAAAGCGCATGTGCTGCTGCGCAATTCAAAGCTTAACGGCAAGCTCGCCCCAGAAGACTTGCTCAGCGAGACTTTCACCAAGGCCTGGAAACACCACCGGCTAATTCGCGGGCAGTCTACATTTCAAGTCGCGAAGTGGTTACTGACCATCATGACCAACTCGTTCCGCGACCACTATCGCAAAGGCGGTCTACCGGAAGAATCGCAACCGGACTGGGAGATGCCGGTCGATCTAGGAGCAACGCCTGACTCGAAAGCAGAGTCCGTCGAAGACGAAGCGAAGCTGCATGCAACCATTGCTGAACTGGAACCCGGAGATCGAGAGATACTAATCTTGAAGTACTGGCATGGCTTAACGCATGAGCAGATCGCCGCCAAAGTCGGCACCAGCAAGGCATCCATCACGCGCCGTGTGCAGAAACTGCTACCGGAACTGAATGAGGCGATGCGTAGCTAATCCCGCTTACGCATTGCTCAACCAAGGATTGCCAACCTTACATGGCAGGTAGTTCCCAATCCTGTGAACGCATCCACGAATACTCTGTAGTGTTCTCTGTTGAAGTACAAACCTGTTTCCAATTTTTGCCAGCCCGACCACGGGCTAGACAGAAGCGATGAGCCAGCCGAATCCCTACGAATCGCCGACTCCGGAAAATTCGACAGAGGGGCTCACTTCGTGGAAGGAGATCAGTGCACACCTGACGAAAGCTGAAAAGCGAAAATTCAACATTCGTGGAGCGTTCTACGGTGTGTGGTGTGCGGTTACCGTAGCGCTTCCCATTCAGTTTGCAGTGATGGCTCAGCTCTTTGAGTCACCGTATCGAAAGTTCTGGCCGTGTGCGTTCATTTTCATACTGGCTCATCTATCGTACCTCCCAGTGTTTAGAAATCGGCAGCGTCGCATGCTGGCAGAAACCGAGTACGCACTAGCTCAAGGCATCGATCCAGATCGAATAGACATGTCTCCTTTTGCGAAAAAGTGGGCTGGTTAGCCGTTCGCAGGCCCGGACCAAGAACGCGACCGTAGTCGCAGCACAACCATCCACAGTACGAAACTACTTCAGCAATTCTTCAAACCAGAGAATCACGTCGTCATAGCCACCTCGCAGCAATCGGTCGCGAGTCAGATTCCAATCGGTCGACGATTCAAGTTCGACCCGCAAGTTCTTCGGCTTGGCACTCAAAAGAATCGTTTTCGCATTCGCCAACAATCGATGCACTTCGTTGCGGAGATGAGTGTCATTCACTTGCGTCAGTTCGGATTCGATCTGGCAAATCGTCGCGTCGAAACTCTGCCACGGCGCATTTTCACCCACCAGCACCTGCTGCACATATCGAAAGCCACCGTCGTTCCGGTGCTGCTGAATGTATTCACTCAACGCCGGGTGAATGAAGTAATGCGTCGATTGCGGCAAGTCATTCGATGCATCATTCAGCACATCATCTGGCTGTCGGAATCGTTGAAATTCGCGGTCCTGATCATCCCGACGAACCACGCCCAAAAGTCCCGTCAGAAACAGATCGCGGAACGGATGGTAGATCTCCGGCGACTCTTCGTCGAAGTGCCCCAAACTCTCTTCTGGCAATCCGTTAAACCTTGCACTGGCCGCGATTGCTTCGGACCGAGTAAGGATATTCACCGGTATCTCATTCAAAAACAGAAGCCTCGCCGACTTGTCGCCCAAGCAATCCAAGAAGACCTGCGTTTCGTCAAACACGTTCGCCACCAAGCCCATGGCACTCGCGCGGCGAACCGTCGCGACATATTGCTGTTCATCCAGTGAGGTCAGACCGGCAGATAACTCGGAGGCAATCGCCACAAAATCACGAGGTCGCCCCAGCGTATATCGCCGCAAGAACTCGAAACTATCTTCCGGAAAGGATCGCCGAGGGTGCTTGATGACGTTCACGCCCACGAACTGCTTAAAGCCTTCGGTGCCTTCATAGCAACCCGCGAGACGATCCACGAGGCCTCGCAGTTCGTCGTCCGAATAGCGCAGTGCAGTAGTGGCCCCTAGCAGGTTCGTCTTGATGTCCGATTCGTAGTTCGCAAAAGCCTCCTGCCGGATCGACGCGTAGACCTTGATGTGACTGTTCGCATTCATCAGATCCCATGCGGCCTCGATAAGCCCGGCCTGAATATTAATCCACGCGTCGCGTGACATACGCCGCACGGCCTGATCCACCTTGTCCACGAACACCAACGTTCCGTCGTGAACTCGACGGATTTGTTCATCCAGAAAGTTATCTGTCTCGTCAATCAAGCGGTTGGCGCTGCTGACTTTTAAGCTCGTCAGCTCTTTGAAAACAACCGTGGGCTGAACATTGGCCCCCTTCAGCCAGCGTTGAATACGTTGTGGGAACGGAGTCAGCTCGAACTGCTGTTCTGGTTCAAGCAGTGACGCATGATGCGACAACACGGATACTCGGATCGCAGCTCCCCAGAGTCGTTTACAGTTGGACAGGTCGCTTAGCGGCTTCTCATAATTGGCCGCCAGCGAACGCATTTCGCTCATAAAATCCAAGTAGGGGCGGCCCGTGGGGATCAGGCAGACGCTTTCTTCGCCTTCGCGATTTCGCGTCATGAGATGCCGCTTGAAGGTTAGCAGCAGCGTCTTTCCCAGTCCCTTAGTCGCCGACAAGAAGTACTTATTCCGCCTGGTTAAGAACTCGTCGATCACCGTATTTCGAAAGACGATGTCATCCAATTCGTTGATGTCGATCTGGTTTGCGTCGGTGGCCCAGATTTGCGTGAGCGGCGATCGAGGCACCGACGTTTGCGGGACCGTTGAATGCGTGGGCGAGACACCCAGTTGCTGAGTTGCCATGACGATGCGATCCAACGTCTTCGAGAAATCGTCGCGATCTAGCTCGATGATGGCAGCAGTACCTAAAACAGGCCGCCACACCGGTTGGTGGCTCTGAAATTCCTCCAACGACATGTCGACAAGAATCGGCAGGCAAGGACGACCAAGCCGATGCGTGGCAAGCACCTCTTCGGCAAACTCCGATGTTGCCAAAGACGCCCGCGAAATCAGCAGCAAGGCAATTCGGCAAGTCTGCAAAGACTCATTCACTTGTCGTGACAGCGGAATCCCAGGCAGTGCGTCGCGTTGGTAATACCAGTTCGTATAGCCGAGCGATTCCAGATCCGTTGCCAGGCGTCGAGCAACCAGCGAATCGCTGCTCGTCTCCGCGATATGAATATCGTGCGTCGTCGTGATATTGGCACTAACTGACTCGCCTTCGACCGCAAAGGCCGAGACAAATTCGCGACACGTGGCGAATCGATCGTCTGCCTTTTTCTCCAGCGCTCGCATGATGGCGGAAACGACGGCGTCCGGAAGATCTGGCCGAAACTCGCGCAAGTTCGGTGGCTTCTCGTACTCGTGCAAGTGAAGCTGCATCAACGGTTCATCGTCGAGAAACGGTCGACGTCGCGCCAAAAGCTCATAGGCGATCAACCCCAAGGCATATTGATCACTGCGTCCGTCGCCCGGACGACACCCCGCTTGCTCGGGCGATGCGTAGGCTGCCGTACCACGAAACGTGGGATTGTCGTAGTCAGCCTTCAAATCCCGCGCGATACCGAAATCCAGAATCTTGGGCGCTCCGTTAGGCGTCAAGCAGATGTTCTCTGGCTTCAGATCGCTGTGAATCACGCCTACCGCATGGGCGGAATCCAGAGCGTCCGCCATCGGCTCGATCACAGAGCGAACGTCGGCGACCGACCACTGCGGCTTCTGCTCCATGATCTCACGCAGATCGCTACCGGCAACGAATTCAAAGATCGTGAACGGCTTGTCTGCATGAATACCGAAGTCATATACCGACGCGATGCCCTCGTGCTCAACCAATGCCGCCAGTTTCGCCTCGCGGGCTAGATCTAGCTGTGGAGCATTGCTGCTGGTTCGATCGAATCGCAAGTCAACCTTCAAAGCAACATCACGATCCAAGGTATTGTCGTGTGCCAAGAAGACGCAGCCCATGCCGCCTTGCCCCAGCTTATAACGCAGCACATAACGGCCCACGACTTCGGTACCGATCGTGAAATCCGAGAGGTCTTTTTCCGTATTCGGCAGCGGCCAAGAAACCTGACGCTGACTGCCGTCGGAAGTGACTTCACAGTATGTGAGTGCGGTTCTGCGATTGGCCATTGGATTCGCTTATGCGGACGCGTTCGCCCTATCGTATCCTGTGCGGCGGATCGTAGCTACGCATTCGCTGTCGCCCAGAATTGCTGTCTGGGAAATGTTCAGCGTAGCGCTATAGGCGAATTCGCCGCGGGAGTTCGATAGTCGTGGCAGCGAAGCGGGCGTGAGACCTTTAGCACAGCATAAGCC